>JASHPC010000124.1 GCA_030038335.1 Vulcanimicrobiota bacterium | reverse complement strand
CGCGCGTCTGCGCGCGGCGCTTGGGGCGTCTGGTGCTATGCAGCGCTGCGCAGAGCTCGCAGTGCGGATCGCCAAGGAGGACTCGGCGTGATCCGTCTCTACCATACGTCCGACCTGCACGATCACCGCGGTTTCGTCGCACGTCTGCGGACGCTGCGCGAACGCGACCCGGGGTTCTTATTCGACTGCGGCGATTCGCTTCGAGGCAGTCAGACGGTCTACCACCGGCGCGAACCAATCGTCAAAGAAATCGATGAGGCGGCCTACGACGCGCAAGCAATCGGCAACCGCGAGTACCATTATCTCTTTCGACTGCTTGCCGCTCGTGCGCGCCGGATGTATCACCCGCTCGTATGCACGAATCTCGTGGACACGAAGCGAAGGACCCTGCCGTTCGTTCCATCGCTCGTCTTTCAAACGAACGAAAACGGTGCACGACTGCACGTCCTCGGCCTGCTCATCATGCAGTATCCGGTCGCAAGCCGTTGGGAACGTGTTTTCGGTTGGCGTTTTCTCTCGCCCGCGGATGCGGTCGCACCGTACGCCGAGAACGTGCCGGAAGGCGATGCGCTCGTCGTGCTCTCGCACGTCGGCCTGCGGCTCGATCGCGAATTGGCGCGTGCCGTTCCCCGCATCGACCTCGTGTTGGGCGGGCATTCGCACGATACGCTTTTCGAGCCGGCGTACGAGGGAAACGTCCCAATCGTGCACGCGGGGCCGTACGGACGCTACGTCTCTCGCACCGAGATGGAATACGACGCGCAGCGCCGGCGCTACGGAATCACGCGCTTTGGATTGCTTCCACTTCTCGGCGCGCCGTGAGCGACGTCCTTTTCGTGACGAACGGCCACGGTGAGATCGCCATTGCCGACCGCATCGCCGCCGAACTGCACGACGTCGCGCCCAATATTTGCATCGATCACGTAGCGCTCGTCGGAGACGTACGCACTCGTCACGCGCGCGACGTCGGGCCACGCAAGTCGATGCCGAGCGGCGGTCTCATCGCAATGGGAAACGTTCCTGCGGTCGTGCGTGACCTTCGTGCCGGCTTAGCGAGTTTGACCATTCGTCAATGGCGTTTTCTCAAGGGTGCGAGAGGGCGCTACGCCGTCGTCATCGCAGTTGGCGATGCGTTCGCGCTCGCGATGGCCGCGCGTGCGAGCTCTCCGGTGCTCTACGTCGGAACGGCAAAGAGCGTGCTCGTAGCGCCATACGGTCCTGGCGAGCGGCGATTGCTGCGCCGAGCACGCGCGGTGTTCGTCCGCGACGAAGCGACGGCGGAAGACTTGCGTCGCACCGGCATACCCGCCGAAGCGCCGGGCAACGTCATCGTCGATCTCTTCTCGGGAGGCGACGATGCGGGGCTCGAAGCAGCGGTTGAAGACTTCCGATTCGTCGTCGCCCTGTTACCGGGCAGCCGGGAACCCGCGTATGCCGACGCTGCGTTTCTCACGGATACGTGCGCCGCTGCGGCAAAAGCGCAACCGGGCCTCGGCGGCATACTCTCGATCGCTCCCGGCATCGACGTACGCCGAATGGAATCGACGTTGCAGGCACAATCGCACGTCGTCGAGCACACGACGGTGCCGTTCGTGCCGTTTTACGTCGTGCATGAGGGCCACGTCGTGCTTCGTGCATGGAGCGGCGATATCGGGCCCGTGCTTCGCCGTGCCGCCGTCGCGCTCGGTCAGGCTGGAACTGCGAACGAAGCGGCAGCCGCTGCGGGCATTCCCGTTCTCGCAGTCGCGCGCAGGCGCGGCTGGTACCGCCATCGCCAAGCGAAGCTCCTCGGCGAGGCGCTAACGCTGCTCGACGCCGACGTCGAAACCGCTGCGCGTGAACTGGTCGAGCTCGCACGAGACGAACGGCTACGCGCTTCGCGAGGTGCGGTGGGAAAGGCGCGAATGGGGGCTCCCGGCGGCGCGCGACGAATTGCGGAGCGCATCGCGCAGGTGGCGTACGCATGACGTCCTCGAGTGTCCCATCGCCGTTTCACCGGCTCGCGCCAATCGCGTTTGTCTTGGTGAACCTCGCGGTTCCGCTCTTCCCGTCGTTCATCATGTTGACGCAGGTACAGCCGCCGGGCATCGCGCTACTTCCGGTCTCCGTTTCAGCCGCGCTGCTCGCGCTCTTCGGCGCGATCGGCATCATCTTCGCGATCAAGCTGCTGCAGCCGCCGCGCGAGCGTCCGCCGACGTTTCTACCGCTGCTCGCATGGTTCGCAGCCGGCATTCTCTCGGCGCTTCTCGGATTCGATCCGCGCGCCGGCGCCGTGTTCATCGGCGTGTTCGCGCTCGGCATCGTCTGGCATCTGGGCACGCTTCGTTATTATCGCGATCCGCCGTTCGCACGCGCGATCGCATGGTCGATGACGAGCGCGTGTGGGCTTGCGTCACTCGCGGCGATCGTCATGGTGGCGTTGCGCGAGCCGGTAGCGCAGTACGTGATCGGGCACGGTCGCGCGATCGGCACGTTCGTTCTTCCAGGCGAACTCGCTGGCTATCTCGTCGTCTTGCTACCGATCGCGTACGGCGTGGCCATGACGACGCGAAGCCGGGCGTTGCGCGCGGTTGCCTTTTTCGCGCTTGCGAGCGGTGCCGTTGCGTTCGTGCTAACCTTCTCGCGCGCAGGATGGATGGGAATGGCGGCCGCCATCGCGTTCTTCGTCGCGCTGCGCACGCGCGCGTGGGGAGCGGGCGTTCTCGCTGCCTGCGGCATCGTCGCAACGGGACTGCTCGCCGTTCTGCTGCTCTTCAACGTTGCGCATAATCCGAGCGAGAACTACACGCGCATTTCCATTTGGCAAACCGCGCTCGAGATCGTCGATCGCTTTCCTCTTACCGGGGTCGGACCGTTTGACTTCTCGCACCTCTACGCCGTCGTGCGCCTGCCGGACGGCGATGCAACGGCGTTTCATGCGCACAGCGTCTATTTGACGCTTCTCGCGGAGATCGGGATCGTAGGCGTTGCCGCAGCGGCTTGGACGTGGTGGCGCTTTGCACGCGAACTCTATCGGCGCATCGCCGCCGATGGCCGCCATGCGGTCATCGCGCTCGCAGCGGCGGCGGGACTCGTCGGAACGCTCGTGCAAGGGCTCATCGACACGGTGAGCGTCGTGATCTTCGCGTTATGGCTTCCGACGATGGCGTTCGCACTTGCGGCCGCGCGGTACGGCCTCCCGGAGTTCGATGCGTAGGCTTGCGGCAATGCTTGCCGCCGCGGCGATGCTGGCAGCGTGCAATCCGCGCACGGGCCGGCAGGAAGCGACGCCGTCGCCCTCGGCAACGAGGGTCGGCCGTGGTCCGTGGCTACACATTACGGGCAAAGGAACGGCAACCCGACCCGTACGCATGGTCTGGCAGGTCGGAAATCGGAAGGTTTACGATCTCCTCGCGCGCTCGTACGAGAGCAACGGCAGGCAAGGCCTTTCGGTCTCAACGTTCTTTGACGTTCACGTGACATTCTACGGAAAACGCGGAACGACGCTCGTCGCGGACTCCGCTAGAGCAATCGTTGACGAAGCGACGAATACCGTCGTGCTGAGCGGACACGTGCACGCGCACAACGGCGAAGGCATGACGCTTAGCTGCGACACTCTGCAGTACGACCGGGCGACGGAGATGATACATGGTGAAGGACACGTCGAGATGACCTCGCCCCGCGGCATGCGCGCGACGGGGAATAGCGTCGACACGGACATCAACATGACCCACGCGAGGCTGCAGTGAGCGGACGAACGATTCGCGTCCGTGGACTCGTGAAGCGTTACGGCGAGCGTATCGTCGTCAATGGCGTCAGCGCGGAGGTAAACGTCGGCGAAGTCGTCGGACTACTCGGGCCGAACGGCGCCGGAAAGACGACGACGTTCTACATGACCGTCGGCCTCGTGAAACCTGACGGCGGCAGCGTCGTTCTCTTCGATGGCGAGCGCGAGATCGACCTCACGAACCGCCCGATGTACGAACGCGCTCGAAACAAGATCGGCTACCTGGCGCAGGAGAACTCGATCTTTCGCAGGCTCTCCGTGGGCGACAACATTCGGCTCATTTGGGAACAGAACGGCGTTCCGTACGAGGAGCAGGAACGCCGCCTTCCGGAGTTACTCGAGGAGTTCGGGTTGCGTGCGTTCGTCAACGCACGCGGTGACGCGCTCTCCGGCGGCGAGCGGCGGCGCGTCGAAGTCGCTCGTGCGCTCGCGATCGATCCCTCGTTCTTGCTGCTCGACGAGCCTTTCACCGGCATCGATCCTATTGCCGTCGCGGACATTCAAGCGATGATTCGGCAGTTGCGCGATCGCGGAATCGGCATTCTCATCACCGACCATCAAGTGCGCGAGACGCTCGCAATCGTCGATCGGGCATACATCATGAACAACGGCACCATACAGGTCTCCGGAACCGCGCAAGAAGTTCTCGACTCTCCGATCGCGCGCGAGTTCTATCTCGGCGAGAGTTTTCGGCTCTGACACGCATCTCGATTCTCGATCGCTACATGCTCACGGAGCTGGCTGGGCCTTTCGGCTTTGGCCTCGCCGCGTTCACGCTCATCTTCGCCGCGACGAACATGCTCGAGATCGGGCGCCTCGTCAGCGAGGACCAAGTCAACCTCTGGACCGCGATCGCCGTCTTTCTCTGGGATCTGCCCGGCGAAATCGTCCTTTGCATCCCGATGGCACTGCTGCTCGGCACCCTTCTAACCGTTCAGCGCCTCTCGGGAGAGAGCGAGATCAACGCGATGAAGGCCAGCGGCGTCACGTTCTTGCGCATCGCCGCGCCACTGCTCGTCGCGGGTTTCGCCGTTTCGCTCGTGACGTATGCGCTGCAAGAGGGCATCGTGCCGTTTGCAAACGATCAGGTCACAATGATCGAAAACACGGCGCTGAACCAGACGAGTGCGTTCAATCGCGACTTGACGGTGTCGGCTCCTTTGCCTGGAGGCGGGCGGCAGGTAACCATCGCGACCGCATACGAGCCGCAGACGCGCGCGCTGCTCAACGTTACCTTGATTCAGTACGATCGTGCGGGGTCACCAACGCAGATCGTCTTTGCGGATCGCGCGGAGTTCAGCGCCGACCAGTGGGTGTTGCGTAACGCGAGCGCCTATCGCTTCAACGCAGATGGCACGACGATCTCTGAGCCAAACGTCGCCGAGCAGGAGGTCGATTTAGGAGAGAAGCCAACCGATATCGTGAAGCGCATTTCCCACGACGACCCGCAGCAGATGAGCCGGTCTCAGATTGCCGCAATCATCGGCACGGGCCAGTTGACGGAGACGGAGCTGAAGAAATACGTGACGGTCTATCAGGAGAAGCTCGCTCAACCATTTGCGTGCTTCGTGTTCGTGCTCATCGCGATTCCCTTCGGGATGCGCTCGTTTCGCGGCGGCGGTAGCACGAGCATCGGTTTCGGCTTGGCCGTGCTCATCGTCTTCGTGTATTACGTGGTGATGACGGTCTTTTCGTACGTGGGCGAAGCGCTCGTCGTGCTCGCGGCGCTCTGGGCATGGATGCCGAACATCATCTTCACGGCGATCGGCGCAGCACGCCTTCGGCGAGCCGCGGCGATATAGGGCAGGTATGACGTTCGTCGATATCCTGCGTGGCGCGGGCGACATCCTCATCATTCTCGTCGTTGCCGGAGCTGTCGCGTACGTCGGAGATCGCGTCGGCCACCAAGTCGGGCGGCGAAGGCTCACGCTCTTCGGGATCAGGCCACGGTACACGTCGACGATCGTGGCGGTCGCGACCGGCGTCTTCATCGCACTCGTCGTAACGCTCGTCGCAATCTTCGCGTCGCAACAGGTGAAGACGGCGTTCTTCCGGCTCTCGAACCTCAACGCGCAGATCACGGCACTGCAGCAGCGCCAACAGCAGCTCGAAGCGAAGGTGACGAACGGACGCATCGTCATGTCACCCGGCGAGCTTCTGACGCCCTTTCGCCTAATTCTCAAGCAATCCGAAAGCGAGGGGCAACGGCAACAGCAGCTCAAAGACTTCTATCTCGAGGCGGTCAAGTACATCAATGCGACGTATCCGAGCCTCGGACTGAAGCCGTACGTCGTTCCGCACGACGTCGACAAGACGCTTCACGGTTTCTTGAACGATCCGGCGATGCAGTCGGAGCTCGCGCAGTCAAACGTCATGGTGACGGCCGTCTCGGATCAGAATCTGTTCGTCAACGACGCCTTCCATTTCTCGCTCAACGCGGTTCCCGACGATCGCGTGCTCTCGCGCGGGCAGCTCGTCGCGCAGATCGAGATTCCTGGAAACAGCGGCGCGAACATCAATATCGCGTTGCGCGAGCTCGTCGCGCACGTGACGGTCAATGCAGAATACGCGCGCATGCCTCCCTATCTCGCAACCTACGTTCAGTTTACGGAGCTCGTTCCCGACGTCACGCAAATGCAGGCGATGCTCTCGCGCAGCGGCACGTACGTGCTCACGGCATACGCTGCCAACGACATCTATCCGCACACGGGAATGATAGCGATCGCAGTCGTCCTCGTACCGCAAAAAGCCAAGTGATCGCGGTTCTTGGAATCGATCCGGGCATGCGGAAGGCCGGCTACGCGCTGCTCTCCACTGACGGAACCGTCTGCGCGCGAGGCATCGAGCCGATCGAAGCGCTTTTTTCGTCGATGGCAGCCGTTCTCGAGCAGCACAGAGTCGAGGTGCTTGCGATCGGCGCCGGGACGAACGCGACGCGCATCACGGCCAGCCTCGCACCCCTTGGCCTGCCGGTGTACCTCGTCGACGAGCGTGAAACCACGCTTCACGCGCGCAGACTCTACTATGCCGAAAATCCGGCGCGGGGGATCCAGCGCTTTCTTCCAGAGGGCCTACGTCTGCCACCCAGGCCCATCGACGATTATGCTGCCGAGATCATCGCCAGGCGCTGGCTTGACCAGCACGGAGGCAAAACAGCGCAGCCGTCGTAGAAATTCCGTTCCCAGGAGGGGAGGAGGGCACGTTGCGCCGCTTTGCCGGCTGGCTCTTTGTCGCGACGTTGTGTGCGCTGCCCGCAACGGCGCAGGCGTCGCTTCCGCTTGGGTCGACTCCCGACATCCCCACGAGCTTCATGCTGCGTCTCTTCGGCGAAGTCTCGGACGCGCGTTCAACGCTCATGTCAAACGGCTATACAGGACGTTCGGACACGCCGCTGCGCGACGCGGCTTTCGTGGTGAGCATCAACACGTCATCGGCGCCCGTCCGCTCGCCGGAACACCCGACCGTAACGGGAGTCCCGCGCGTTGTACCTCTTGCAGCGATCGTCGCGCAACCGCAGTACGTTGCGCCGCGAAGCGTACGCCTGAACGTCTCGGCGCCCGCGCCGCTGCCCTTGACGTCCGTTGCGACGGTACCCTATGAAGCCGACCCGTCTTCGGCATTGAGCGGTGATGCAGAGTCGAGCGCGTTCTCCTTTGGCAGCACCGGGTCGAGCGCCGCGGGATTTGCGTTCTCCGTGCAGTCGGCACCGCAGGAACCGACGGACTCTGATGGCCAGAGCGCGCAGTTGCCGCTCGCATTGCGCGTCGGCAACGTTCACGTTCTCGCGCATTTCAACGCGGGACTAGACACGACGCCGAGTACCGGAATCGACGATACGCTGCCGGAATACGTGCCGACGTACGCAGGCGTCAGCCGGTCGTCACTCGGCGCAAACCTCGCAGTTCCCATTGCGCCGCGTCTGCTCTTCGGAGTCGGCTATACTACCGAGCATCTCGTCACGGGATACGGCATGCCGTCGTCGCTCGAGGGTCTCGACGGGCGAAATGACACGTACTCGGGCAACGTGACGTTCCTCTTCCCGCGTCTTTCGAGCGCGCTCTCGCTCTCGGCGCAACAGTATCGTTATCAGGACAATGTGCTGCCCGCCGAGTTCACGCAACTGCGCGAGAATCTCAACCTGACCGTCAAGTTCTAGCAGCCCGATGCGCGTCGTAACGTGCGCCGTCGTTGCGCTCGTGCTCGTCGCGCTCGGCATCGTGCAGTTCGCCTCCGACGCCTTCTTCGCGTCGGCGGCGGCGCCGGGATCCGTTCCGCGGCGAGTGCCCGTCTCGCTCGCGCTGCGCGTCTATCGCGTGCTCGACCGCATCGCGCCCGCGGAGTACGTCGAAGCGACGTTGGCGACGTATGACCTGCAGCGGGGCGACACACGCGGCGCGCTTCACCACGCCGTCCTCATGCCTCCGAGTCCAGCGCGGAGCGAGATACTCGGACGCATTGCGCTCGCGCGCGGCGACCGCACCTTGGCGCGCGAATACTTCTTCGCGGCGCCGGACATCGATGCGCTCCAACGCGAGGTGCGTCGCGTTGCCCGCACGGATCCGGTTCGCGCGTATGCGTTCGAGTTGCGCGTACGCAATCGCCTGAGCGCGCTGCAGACGCACCCCGACGCGGTTGCAGAAGCCTACTGGATCATGGGAAGCCTTGCGACGTCGTGCGCGCGGCGGGAGGCTTTTGCGCGCGAGCATTGGTTGCGGCGTGCCCTTGCAAACGACATTGCGGCCGTACGCCTATCTCCTCTCTCAGAGAAATATTTGCTCGCCGCCGCGTCGGCAGAGAACAACCTCGGCGACTCCGGGGCGGCTTTGCGCCTGTACCGGCGCGTGCACGCCATCGATCCGGACGCTGTTTTACCATGAGAGTCGCGCTTGACACTCAACTGACGCTCGGTACCGCGACCGGCATCGGCGAGTACGTGCGTGGTCTCGCGCCGGCATTGCGCGCAATAGGTGTCGACGTCGTCGAGTTGCGCGATGCGCGCCTGAATCCGTGGCGTATCGATCGCCGCGTCCTATGGGACCAGGTGATGCTTCCCTTGCGCGCCGGCCGGACGCGCGCGGCGTTGCTCCATTGCGCATCGGGCACGATGCCGCTGCGCTGCAGGTTGCCGATCGTCGTGACCGTGCACGACGTCGCCTGGGCACGCGTGCAGCGCCACGCACCATGGTACGCACGCACGTACTTTGGTGCGTTTTCGATGCGCCGGTACCGGAGCGCCGCGGCGATCGTAACAGATTCCGAGTTTTCGCGAGCGGAGCTTCTCGACGTCGTCTCCGGACTCGATCCGGCTCGCATACGGGCTGTCTCACCAGGCGTCTCCAGCGCGTTTGCGCACGTCGCGCGTCATGGCGATCGCAAAACGATTCTCGTCGTCGGCACGGTCGAGCCACGAAAGAATCTCGCACACGTCATCGGACTCTTGCCGCGACTGCACGGCGCACGCCTCGTCAGCGTCGGTCCGCCGACGCCGTATCTCGCTGAGTGCACGACGCTCGCGCGCCGTCTCGGTGTTGCGTCGCGCGTGGAGTTTCGCGGGTACGTGACGCTCGACGCTCTCGTCGAGCTGTATGCAACGGCAGCCGTTGCGGCCGTTCCGTCAACGTACGAAGGATTCGGTTACGCGGTCGCGCAGGCGCTCTGCGCTGGTCTGCCGTGCGTCTCGAGCGATCGCACGTCCTTGCCGGAGGTGGCGGGCGACGATGCACGCGTCGTTCCACTCGAGGATACGGGTTCATGGACTGGCGCGCTCGAGCGCGCGTTGTCAGGTGCGAGTGATGCGACTGCGGCGGCGGCGCGGCCAAGATCCGTCGACCGCTTCGCATGGCGGACCGCCGCTCAAGCGATCGCCTCGGTCTATGGAGCCGTTAGCCTTCAATATACCGGCGAGCCGGGAGCTCCCGGTGGAACGCTTCCGTCATCGGGTGCGACGATGAGATAGAGCGGGTAACTCGACCCGCCTTCGGGCATCGTCTCCAGCGTCGTGCGGACGAAGCCACGAGCCGGCACGACGTACTGCCGAATCTTATATCGCGAGAAAGCCGGAACCTGATGCGATTGCACGAGCACGCCGTCGATCAGATACGTCCCCGTTGCGCGCCCTCCGCGAGGCATCTCGTAGATGGCGACGGCTTGCGGCGACGTCGTTGGGTTCGTCATCGTGATGACGAACGATTGCAAAACGCCATAGTCGCCGGCGAGGGCCTCTCCCTGCAAGCTGTTCTGAAGCGGCAGCTGACCGATGTGAAGCTCGAGATATGGGTCGTTGACGTTCCACGACAGTGCCTGATGAAACTCAGGAACGGTGTAGATGCCGCGCGCGTGCCGTTGCGCTCCGACGAGCAAATCGGTCTGGGTGATCGGCGCGTTTGGGTCGTCAGTCGCGCTCTGCGCGAAGAGCGTCAAGTGTATCGTGCTGCCCGAGAGCACGCGCAACTGCAAGATGTCGCAGATCACGTTGCCGTGCGGCAGGCTCGCTTCGACGATGTTGCGCGACGCGTGCGCGCCGATCGTGATGAGCCTGCCTTCGTTTTGCACCATGCGGACGAGGAAGAGACGATCGGCGGCGTGGCCCGTCTCCATCTCGTTTGGGCTCGCAGGCCCTGCGCCGCGCGTGAACTGCACGATAGCGGGCTCGTCGCCGTCGTTCTGCGCGCGAAGCACGATTCTTCGGTCCGGCTGCGTCGACGGATTGTAGTGGTAGAAGAGAAAGCGTGAAGGAACGTCAGGCCGCAGATCCGCGGTAAAGAGCACGCCGTTTTCGGTGAGGAGCTCAGGGTAGTCGCTCACCATAAGCCTGTCGGGAGCGATGCGCGGCACGGCGACGTTCTCGACGCGGACGTGCGCATCGCCGCTGACGCTGAAATACTGGTCGCCTTGCACGAGAACGTTGGCGCTCACCTCGGCGACGTCGTCTTCGCCGAGCGTACCGTTGAATGCGACATCGTCAGGTCCGACGACGACTTGCGCCCCGGGACGCGGCGTCGTTGCCGCCGCCACGCTTGATGCGACCACCTGGCGAACGAAGTCGGCCGAGGCCGGATTGCCGGTAATGCGAACCGAGAGCTGCGTAGGAATCGTTCCAGCCTGATACGCCACGGTAACGGGAACGTTCGCGGTCATACCTCGAGCGTCGGCGATCGTTACGACCGTCGAACCGGGGATCTTTCCCAAGAGCGTCACGCTCTGCGCCGCTGCATTGACGGTCACGTCGACGAGCGACGGGTTCTGCGCGGTCGCCGTAATGGGAGCGACGGCGCTGGAAACGGTTATCTGACTCGGAACGCCGATCGGAGCCTGCGCAGCGGCGGGAGAGACGACGATCGGAGGCGGTGTCGGCGTCGGTGTTGGGCTCGGCGTCGGGCTCGGCGTCGACGTCGGGCTTGGCGTAGCGCTCGTTACAGGCGTCGGCACGGGCGCCGTTTGCGCGAAGGCGTGCGACGACGCCGCGACGACTGCGCACGCAAGCACGGCGCACGCAAGCAGGAGCGCTTTAAGCAATCTTCGATTCGGGGCGCGAAACGGCGGAAACGAGCAGCGTCTTATAACCGAAGCTTGGGAAGAGCACGGTTACGAGATCGCGTTCCGTTCGCTCGACGGTTCCGGTGCCGAATTTTCTATGCACGACGACGTCGGCTATCTTGAACGGGCCTGCCACGAGTCCTTCGTCTTCGCCCTCGGCTTGCGCGCGCAAGCAGTTGTCGCACGCCCCGCAGTTGACCGTCTCGAAATCCTCACCGAAGTAGTTGAGGATGAAGCGCCGGCGGCACACACCAGACTCGGCGTATTGCAGCATCATCGCGAGCTTACTCTGGTCGTACGACTTCTTTGTTTCGTAGTTTGCGAGGCTGAGAACGAGATGGCGGTTCTTGCGCGCGGCTTCCGTAAGCCCGTACGCGGAGCGACCGATCGGCTCGATATATCCAGATTTCTTGAGCAGCGCGAGGACGACTTTCAACTTCGTGAGCGGAAGCTGCAGGATCTTCCGAAGATCCGTCATCGAGACGCCGCCGCTTTGGTCGCCGAAGACTTCGATCGTTCCGAAGACTCGTTGGACCTCTTCGATATCGGGATACTTTCCGGTCAGGAAATAGTTTTGAACGCGCGTGTCGCTCATGCGATAGATGAGGATGCAGCGAGACGTCTCGCCGTCGCGCCCCGCGCGGCCCGCCTCCTGTGTGTACGCTTCGATCGATCCCGGGAGATCGTAGTGCACGACGAAACGGATGTTTGGCTTGTCGATGCCGAGTCCGAAGGCGTTCGTCGCGACAACGGCGCGAATCTTCTCGCCCATGAAGAGCTCGTGGACGGTCGTGCGCTCCTCTTTGTGCAGCTTCGAGTGATAGACCGACGCGGGAACGCGCATCTCGTCGAGAAGGTAACGCTGCACCTCGAGCGCATTCTTGATCGTCGCCGTGTAGACGATGCCGGTGCCTTCGAGCGCGTCGGCTCCCGAGAAGAGTCGCGCGAGCGCCTTGAGTTTATCGACTTCTTTGTCGGCCTTGATCGCTTCGTAAATCAGGTTCGGACGATCGAACCCTTTGACGATCGGCTTGACATGTTCGATGCCGAGTTGGTGGAGGATGTCCTCGCGAACTGCTGGCGTTGCCGTTGCCGTAAGCGCGAGCACCGTCGGCCGTCCCAGGCGGTCGATGACGTGCCCGAGCGCGAGGTACGCGGGGCGAAAATCGTGTCCCCACTGGCTGATGCAATGCGCTTCGTCGACGACGAAGAGCGGCACGTCGATGGATCGGAGCAACGCGAGGAACGCTTCATCCTCGAGCTTCTCCGGAGTCGTATAGACGATTTTGACGCGGCCACTCGCGACGCGTTCGCGCGCCGCTACTTCTTGTTCGTCGGAGAGCGTCGAGTTGAGCGCGACAACGTCGTTGATTCCGCGCTCGCGCAGCATGTCGACCTGATCTTTCATGAGCGCGATGAGCGGACTTACGACGACCGTCGTGCCCTCGAGGAGCAGCGCAGGCAACTGGTACGTGAGGCTCTTGCCGGCGCCGGTGGCGAGAATTGCAAGCGTATCCTTTCCGTCGAGCACTCGGCGGACGACCTCTTCCTGGCCCGGGTAAAAGGAACTGAAGCCGAACCAATGGCTCAGCGCCTGCTGCAAATCCACCCTGTTCATTACGTCCAAAATCTTACGGGAGTTAAGCCCCCGCTCTCTCCATACAACGTCGTAGCGAGCGTGAGGGTTTCCGTCGCTAAAGGTCTACCCTTCGGCAGGCGCCCTCAAACGCTGCTCCGTAGAGCAGGACCGATGTCTCTCTATCGCGCGTGGCGCCCAAAGAGCTTTGCGCAGCTCGTCGGCCAAGATGCCGTCGTCCAGACGCTCACGAGCGCGCTCGCGGCGGGAAAACTCGCTCACGCCTATCTCTTTTCCGGACCGCGAGGCTCCGGGAAGACGTCCGCGGCAAAGATTCTGGCACGCTGCATCAACTGCGTTGCGGGCCCGACGCCGACGCCCGACAACACCTGCGAAAACTGCAGGGCAATTATCGACGGCACCGCGCTCGACGTGCTCGAGATCGACGCGGCGAGCAATCGCGGCATCGACGAGATTCGCGCGTTGCGCGACGCGGTGAAGTTCGCGCCATCGGCGATGCGGATGAAAGTCTACATCATCGACGAAGCGCACATGCTCACGAAGGAGGGCGCGAACGCATTCTTGAGGACGCTCGAAGAGCCGCCGTCTCACGCAGTCTTCATTCTCGCGACGACGGAGCCCGACCGGCTGCCGGTGACGATTCTTTCGCGATGTCAGCGATACGCGTTTCGACGCATTGCGATTCCCGTGATGATCGCGCGCATGCGCGAAATTGCGTCGGCAGAAGGGACGGAGATCGATGACGCCGCCCTCGCAGCGATCGCCTACCGTGCCGACGGCGGATTGCGCGACGCGCTCACGATGCTCGAGCAGGCCGTCGCGTTCGCGGGCGCGACCGGCGGCAGGATCGACGAGCGAACGATCGAGCTCGCCTTCGGCTCGGCCGGACGCGAACAGGCGGCGGCGCTTCTCGACGCCGTCCTCGCAAACGATCCCGCGGCGACGCTTGCGATCATTGAAGAAGCGAGCGACTCCGGAACGGATATCGTCACACTGACGCGATCGCTTCTTGCCGAGTTTCGGAATCTGCTCGTCGCGCGCGTCGATCCAAACCTCCTCGCTCGCGACCTGGCGCCCGAGGACGCGGAACGCGCGACGCGCCGCGCGCCAGAGGTAGCGCAGGCCCGAATCGTGCGCGCGTTGCGCGTGCTCACCGATGCATTGTCACTCGCGCGTTCCGGCGGCAATCCGCGTCTCGAACTCGAAACGGCGTTGCTGCGCTTCGTCCTGGCATCCGAAGATCCGACGCTCGACGCGCTCTCCGCGCGCGTCGCGGCAATCGAAGAACCGCAGGTGCGTAAAGCTACGCCGCGTGAGCCGCCGGCCAAACCGAAAGGAAAAGCGACTGAGAAAGCGTCGCTGCAGCGCGTTCGCGCGGCGTGGCAAAGCATTCGCGCCAAGGCAGAGGGACATCGCCAGTCGCTGCGTGCCCCGCTCTCTCGCGCCGTCGTCGAAGCCGTCGACGAGCGTACCGTAACGCTGGGGCTGCCGGAACAGTGGATCGCCGACGCGCTCAAGCAGCACGCCGCGATCGTCGAACGTGCAATCGAAGACGTTCTCGGCATTCATCTCGCCGTTCGTTTGCGCGTCGACGGCACGGTGCGTGCATCGGTTCCCACGCCGGAATCCGAAGATCCGGACGAACTCTTCAACTACGCTACGGAAGTGATACGAGAGAAGCGATGAATCCCGCGAACATGATGGCTCAGGTCAAGAAGATGCAGGCGGAGATGCTTCGCGTGCAAGAGGAGCTTGCGTCGACGACGGTTACCGGCATCGCGAGCGGGGGTGCCGTGCGCGTCGAGATGACGTGCGACCACCGCGTCGTGTCGGTGAAGATCGACCCGCAAGCCGTAACGCCCGAGGACGTCGAGACGCTCGAAGATCTCACCGTCGTCGCGATGAATGACGCGCTCGCGAAGGTGGCCGCGGAGTCGCAGAAGCGCATGAGCGCCGTGACCGGCGGCATGCGCATCCCGGGAATGACGTAGTGCCGGCGACCGGGTCCATTGCCGGCCCACTACAAGCGCTGATCGACGAGTTCAGCAAGTTTCCGACGATCGGTCCGAAGACGGCGGCACGCCTCGCGTTTTATCTGCTCTCGCGCCCGCGTCACGAAGCGCAGGCGCTCGCCGAAGCCATCTTAGGCGTGAAGGATAAGGTGCGCTTCTGCTCCGTTTGCTTCTCCCTCACGCAGAACGACCCGTGCGACCTGTGCACGGACGAACGGCGCGAAAATACACTCTGCATCGTGGCCGAGGCGAAAGACGTCTATGCGATCGAGCGCACCGGATCGTACAAAGGTCGATACCATGTGCTCGGCGGACTCATCTCGCCGATCGACGGAATTGGGCCTGCGCAGCTGCACGTGCGCGAACTGCTCGAACGAATCGGCAGCGAACGTCCGATGGAGATCGTCGTTGCAACGAATCCGAACGCAGAAGGTGAAGCGACTGCGCTCTATCTTTCGCGAACGATTGCTCCGCTCGGCGTCCCGGTAACGCGTCTCGCCTATGGATTGCCAATTGGCGGCGATCTCGATTATGCCGACGAAATCACGCTGTCAAAGGCGCTCGAGGGAAGAACCACGCTATAGCAGCAGGGCGCACCGCTGCAGCACGACGCATGCGCACGGCGGCCTCGGATACCTTACGTCATAGGCTTTCCTCGGAGCCTACGAAATCATCGAATCTCCACAGGAGTTGCCAGCTTACGGGCCCGAGCCGACTCAAAAAATGCTCCCGATGACCGGCCCCGGGGTCGGTTTAGCGTCGGCACGAAATCGGTCCGCTCGACCGTTCAATAATCTGGGTTCGCAACGTGGCCGGAGTCTAAAACCGTAACCTGCTAATCCAAAAGACATCTGATGCAAGGGCGATAGCCCAGAAAAGTGCGGCATACGTCGCGGGGCGGAAATCCGAGCCATCACCGCGACGATCAGACATGACGAAGTTGAGCGCTACGCCTGCGACAGCAAGGGGTGAAAGCCACGCGAGCCAATATAACCAGTAATACGGGTTTACAAGATTGGCCTTTGATGGCACAAGATAAAGCCCGATTCCGAGGAAAAGCGCGACAATGAGTCCGAGCGCAAGTGCTAGCACGGACGCGCTAAGCTCAAGCCATAACAACGTACCTTGCGAGGGATGGTTAGCGTAAACTAGGAAGCAGGCTAAGAACGCTCCGGCTACCAGTAGCGCCAACAGCCAGTTTCGTGAATAAAACAAGGGTGAGCATTCGGCGGCAAGAAAGGCACCCGCGAAGATGATATTGGCGGCCCGGGTACCTCTTACCATGGGTTTCCTTCCTGTATGTCTTCGCCTCTACCCAGAGACAAGGGCCCGAGCCAATTGCGGGGTTCTTCCGTGTACCTAAAGAGCGTCGTAGTCTGGTTGCCGTGATACGAGTAGGCTTCGAACGATGGGTACTGCGTATGCACTCCTGCGATGGAGACAGTGCCGTTCTTGCTAGCCGTCATCGTAAAATCTCCTCTGATCTGAGCATGGAACTCACTTGCCATTCCGCTAGGTGCGCCACCCACCGTGCCCACGATATGCACCGTTGCAGTATCCCCTTGGAACGTGACGTATGAGCCAGCTTGGGAACCGCGGCCGGCGTCCATTCCCCCCTGATAATGCGATTCCCCCGCCGTGATGGAATAGGAATGTGCTGTGAATGATCTCACAGTTTCAACCTACGAAGATTTTCCGCCCTCAGGTCAGGGTGGCCCGCCTCTAGATGACCTCGAAAGCGCGACCCTCGCGAGCCTATTGAAAGGCGCTTTCAGCCTACTGCGGCAATGATGCAGATCACTAAGGCGGACGGTACGCAGAGATGCGGGCATGCAAACGACGAGTTTATAGAACAGCAACAGCGGCACCTGAACCGACCGTTAAGCGGGTAGGCGGCATCGGAACTCCCGAACGGGTACTCATCCAGATTCCGGTGCGCGCGTAACGAAAAACCCGGCACGTTACGCGACTGGAGATGTCAACGGCCTTATCGCTGGATTGCCCGACGCTTGATCGAGCGTCCTCGCCCATTGAGCGGAAAGTCGCTTCGCGGGCCGGCATACCGTTTGGAAAAGGACGCGTATCGGTTTTTCCAGGAACGTTGTTCAAGGCCTTGGGGATGCGTCACCCTGCTTTCTTCCAGTATGACGCCCTACGCGAACGAGGTCAGACGAGTCGCAAATAGCTTCGCATCTGCGATTGATGCGTTGAACACGATTCGCAACAATGCTACGTTTGCGCACCCAAACTATGGCACTGCTGGACGCTCCGGAAGCGACGCTGATGATCAACACCGTCAGAACACTCCATCGACCGAAAGCGGCGATGTCGGATTTCTGGCCTTTGCGATAATCGCTCAAATCTGATATACTATATATTAAACGCTAAGTTTATAGGATAAATATGAGCGGCTATTTCAATTCGCCAGGAAGCCTTCTATCAATCGCCGGCAATAGGGCTCGGCAGCGGCGGCTTGCCCTCGGCCTACGCCAAGAAGATCTCGCCGCAGCTTCCGGCGTCACGGTGGCTACCCTGCGCCGCTTCGAGTCGGGCCGCAACGTCGGGTTCCAAGCCGTCGCACAGATCGCGCTCGCCCTGCGCGCAGAACAAGGATTCATGCAGCTCTTTCCGGCGCCGGAGACGCAGTCCATCGACGAGATCGTCAAACGCCGTCGGCTCCGCAAGCGCGCGAGGCGACGTTCATGATGCGCGACGTCGATATTCTCGAGGTCGGACTCGACTTCGGTAACGGCGTCACCTCAGCCGGACGCCTCACAATGAACGACGACAACGTTGGCGTCTTCGAGTACGATCCAGCCTTCGTCGCGTCCGCACTGCGCGTCAGTCCGCACTTCCCAACAAACGAGCTCGTCATCGCGGCGAACCCGTCGGCATACGATCGCGTGCACGGCGTTTTCGCCGACAGTTTGCCCGACGCGTGGGGACGGTTCATCATTCGGCACCGACTTGCCGACGAGGGCATTGCCTACGACGCGCTGACCGCACTGCAGAAACTCGCGCTCGTCGGCACGCGCGGCATGGGCGCGCTTGTCTACAAACCAGAGACCGACGACGCGGCTTTTGTTCCGGACGAGCCCGACGTCGACATGCTCGCCCGCGAGTCACTGAAGATCCTCGCAGGCGACTCGTCGCGCGAAAGCGTCATCCAACTGGAACGGCTTGGCGGCTCCTCAGGCGGCACGCGCCCAAAGGTGCTCGTCTTCGTCGACGAGCGAGGACACGTGCGTTCGCATCGACACGACGGATACGAGCCGTGGATCATCAAGTTCCGCTATGCCGATGACTTCCTCGACGCAGGACCGCTCGAGGTCGCATATGCCGACATGGCCCGCTCCGCAGGCATCGCGATGTCCGAGACGCTCCTCATTCCGTCAGCCGACGGGCCGGGACATTTTGCAACGAAGCGGTTCGATCGCGGGCCGAACGGGCAACGCTTCCACGTCATCTCAGCTGCGGGCGTCCTGGATCAAGATTGGCAGTCGCCAACGACCTATTCGCAGCTCCTCAAGATAACGCGTTACGTTACTCAACGGCACGCCGACGTCGAACGGATCTTCCGCCGCATGGTCTTCAACGTCTTGTCGAACAATCGCGACGACCACATGCGACAACACGCCTTCATCATGGACGAAAGGGGATCGTGGAGCCTTGCGCCGGCATTCGATCTCACGTATTCTTATGGGCCGAACGGACAACACTACCTCGACGTGAACGGCAAGCCACGCAACATCACCGTCGATGATATGCGAGCCCTCGCAAAAGAACACGCAATCAAGAAGGCCGACGACACAATCAACGAAGTGGCCGCAGCGGTCGATCGCTTCAACGAGTTCGCCGTTACGCACGGAGTAACGGACGGCACGCGTCAGCTTGTCGGAACGCAGATTAGCGCACGACTTAGAGAATCGGCCGCCCCGTCTTCAAATTTCCGGCCCTGATTGCATCCTTGAAGCCCTTTAGCTCCTGACTTGCCGCTTAGGGCGCCGGCGTGTATTTGACGACGACCGTGAACTGAGTCGGCGAGACGGTCGTCGCGAGCAGCTCGCTGCGCGACGTGCCGGCACCGGCAATTGAAACTTGCACGAAGCCGTTTCCCGAGAGAGTGCCGTCTGAAAGCGTATACGCAATCGAAGGAACGGTCACACCGGCGAAGAGCGGATCGTATATGGGACTCGCTGGATCGGTAATCGCGCTTGCGGCGAACGCGCGTGCTCCAAACGCGGTGATTTCCGTCGCCGTTGACGTCGCTTGCGGAGCCGATCCGGTTGCAAGCGTGTAGCGAGTCACAGTCATCGCGTGCGCGTCGTAACGGTACGCCCAATGGAAGAGGTGGCGTGCCGCGTCTTCCGTCGTAAAGTCGACTTCATGCCCGTCGGCGTTGCTCGCGCCGTCCAAGTCCTGCGACGGAACGAATATGCTCCACGCGCTCGCGGCCTCCGAGTCCATGCGCTCGAACATCTGATCTGACTCCGTTCGCGCGACCATAGCGGCATGCCGAGAGCGCGCGGTGTCGACGATAAAGTGCAACGCCGTGACGAGACTGCTGAATACGATCAGCGCGACGGCGGCACCGACGACGAGGTCGAGCAGTGCCGCGCCGCGCTGACGGAGCCGCCCGGCTCCTTGGCCTCCCACGCTCGTGAAAGTGCCCAGTCACGCGCGAAAAAGAGACAGCTCTTTTCTCAAAAGCGCCTGCGCTTTGACGCGCGCGTACCCTTCGCGTGCGTAGAATGCATGCGCGCGCTCGCGAATCACGTTGCTGCGGACGGCGATCGTAGCGAGTCCGCGCTCGCGAGCCCACGTCTCGGCGCGACGCAAGAGTGCCGCGCCGACGCCGCTGCCGCGCTCGCGTTCGTCGACGACGAGCGCTGTAATTTCCGCTTCTTGGGACACGGCGAGTGCGGGGGCCGTGAGCCGAACCTCGATCGCACCGGCCACTCGCTCGGCGACTGCCGCCACGAGAACCTCGAGATCCACGCTGCGCGCCGCAAGCACGCCGGTAACGTGCGCCTCCGAAACGGCGTATCCAAGTTGTTCGAGAAGGGCGACGAGCGCCGGAGCATCGTCCTCGCGAGCCACGCGGATGAGCGGCGTGCCGCGAGCATTAGCCATGGCCTCGAGGTGCGCCCCTCTTGGAACGCGGTCCTACTTTGTGGTACAAAGTAGGCAGATGACGGAGCTGGAACGCGCGATTTCCGACATCGCCGAGGTACGCGAACGCCTTGCAATGGCGCAGCGGTTCAAGGGCTACTCGGGCGTTGCCGCAATGATCTCCGGTGCACTCGCCGTTGGGGCCGGCATCGCGCAGCGCGCGATCGTACCCGTGCCGTCGAGCGTCCACGAAGAGCACGTCTACTTCGCAGTATGGTTTCTCTGCGCGGCGATTGCCGCCGTCGTGAACTATGGCGCGATTCTCAACTGGTTTTGGAGCGACGCGAGTTCTCGCGATCGCTGGCAGACGCGCACCGTCGGACTTGCGATCCTTCCCGCGCTGCTCCTCGGAGCGGGCCTATCTTTCGGTCTCCTCGCGCGCGGTGAGATCGCGCTGCTTCCGGGAATGTGGTACGGGTGCTACGGCGTCGGCCTCTTTGCGTCGCGCACGATGCTGCCGCGCGGCGTGCTTCCGATCGCCGCCGCGTTCCTTGCTGCAGGCGTCGTGCTGCTCTTCACGCCGGCGTCGTATGCGCTTGCGTGGTGGATGCTTCCTCTCGGATTCGGCATAGGACAGTGCGTTATCGGCGTCTTCATCCGCCGCGACTCGGTGGCGAAATCGTGAGCGCGGCAAAACTCGATCGCGTCTTCCACGAACGCGGCCGGCTCGCCATCTGCTCGACGCTCGTCGCGCGCGCCGAAGGCATCTCGTTTACACGCTTGCAAAGTGCTTGCGACCTCACCGACGGGAATCTGAACCGTCATCTGCACGCGCTCATGGAAGAAGGCATCGTCGTGACGGAGCGGCGTACCGGCGAAGGCCGTCCGCAGACGATTTTGCGTATTACCGATGCCGGCAGAAGGCGGTTCCTCGAGTACATCGACGCGCTCGAAGAGATCGTGCGTGACGTTCAGCGCTCGACCAAGCGCACGGAGTCACCGTTGCGTACCGTGCCCGTGCGCAGCACGTCGCAATAAACGCCGAAGATTGCGCCGGGACGCTGAGCGACTTCCCGTAAGACCGCTGGATCCGACGGCGCACCGGCAAGATCGTACGTAATCACGACGCAGCGCGAGATCGTTCGCACTATGCGCAACGTGACGCTCCCTATCTCGACGATGTCGTCGACAATCTCTAACTCGGATTTGGAAAACTCGCTCGACGCGCGCACGAACAGATTCGGCCGAAAGCGCTCTGCTTCGAGCGCATAACCGACGCGAGCCGAGAGCTCGTCCAACCAGCGATCGAAGACGAGTGAAAGCGGCGCATCGTCGAAGAAATGGCCATTACGCTCGACGGAAAGACCAACGCCGCGTTCTGCTGCCGCCTCCTGCGCTGTCACGGGGTCGTCGAGCAAATGAAGCCGTTCGTCCTCTTTGCCTCGATACGCGCGTCCGGCGCGAACGTGTCCGCTTTGGACGACGAGCCGGCTTTGGCGATCGCCGGGGATACCCTCTACCGCGATCTCGGCAGTCGCGAGGTACTCGCCGCGCAAGCTCTTGACCGGATATCGACGGATCCACGCGAGCGCTCCCGCGACCACGCCTTGGGTTTTCGCGAGGGAGCGCTCGCAACTCTCCAGAACCTGCGACGAGATGGCTGCGCCGGCTCCGGCTACGCTACGTCCCCTCGGTGTGGGCGAGGTTATCGACCGCGCTCTGACGCTGTACGTTCGAAACTTCGTGCCGTTGACTGCGACCATGCTCGTCGTCCTTTTCGTACCGCTTGCCATAGGCGAATACTTTCTTGCCGATGCGCAGTCGGGCGAGTGGCGAGCGATGGAGTCTATCTGGCTGCATCCAGGCAGCGCGACCAGTCAGTCATTGACCGGAATTACCTCGGCCATATCGTATCCCGAGCTCTTCCTCGGGTACGTGATGCTTTTCATCGCGTTCGTGCTTGGCATCTTCGCGAATAATGCCGTGGCGGTGAACATTGCGGCAATATACACCGGGCGGCGTCCGAGCGTCGGTGGCAGTCTCGGTGCCGCATTCCGCCATGCCGGCGGCTTGATCCAGCTGATTCTCTGGGGATTGTTGATCGCAATCGGTGCTTATGCACTTTTGGTGGTGTTGGGAATCCTCGGCGTCTTTGGAATCAGGGCTATGGTTCTTTCGAGCGGGTCATCGCCGTGGTTCGCCGTGATCATCATCATCATCGGCGCATGTATCGTGCTCGCGATCATTGGTCTCGCCTGCCTACTGGCCCTCGCGTTGACCTTCGCCGGATACGCCATCGTCATCGAAAATCGGGGCGTCATGCAGGCGCTTGCGTCCGGATTCGAGCGCATCTTCAATGGGAGAGAGTGGGGCAAGGCGCTTCTCATCGTCATCGTTGCCGCACTCATTGCGCTGGGCATTTCGATGTTCTCGGGTCTGGGATACATGCTTACGTTTCTCGCACCGGGGCTGCAAGCCGCCGGTGCGATTTGGGTGACGTGCCTGGGAATCGTCTCTGGCGTCGTGCAGACCGTCTTTTACGCCGTCTACTACTACGACGTCCGCATTCGCCGCGAAGGATACGATCTCGAGGCTGCGCTCGCGCGCCTCGCATCGCCGGCGCCGTGAAGCCGCCGATCGACCCGGCAACGGCCGCGCGGATCGAGCTCGCAACTCCCTTTCGTTATCACCTCGCGCCGCTGCCGGCGCCACGAGAATCGTGGCTGCAGCGGACATGGGACGCGATACGACAGTTCCTGAACGGGATCTTCGCGCGTATGCACGTCGGGCATTCGGCAGAACTTACGATCGGATGGGTGGTTCTCGTCGTCTTCTTCGCACTCGTCGCCGTGCTCACGCTGCGCGCGGTCTCTCGCGTGCGTCTCGTCCACGCCGGCAGCGCCGATATCGAAGTATTCGCCGAACGCGAAGATGACGACGCGCTCGCTCGAGCGGCGTTCGCCGCGTCAGAACGTGGTGACACGATCGCCGCTGCACGATTGCTGCTCCGAGCAGCCATCGCGCTTCTCGACGTACGCGGCGCGCTTGACGATGACGCGGGCGCTACGATCGGCGACTTGCGACGTGAAGTGCGGGCAAAGGGCGCCTCGGCAGCCGCGCCGTTTGACGCGATCGCGTCGGCATACGTAACCGGCGTCTACGCTCAGCGCCCGATCGAGAGCGATGCGTGGTCGCGCGCTGCGCTCGCGTACGAAAGGCTTCGCGCCGGAGCAGCCGGATGAACGTCCGCGCTTCGGAGGCCCTCTGGCTCGCGGTTGCGATCGTGGTTGTCGTCGCCCTCACGCTTGCGCGGCCGGAAGAGCGCGCGACGCCGTCCACGTATTCATCCTACGACACCGGGCCTAACGGCTATCGCGCGCTCTATGAGGTCATGCGCAAGGAAGGAGTTCCGACGAGCCGCTTGGAGCGCGAACTCGGAACGTTGCGCGAGTTCCACGGCACGCTGGTCGTTTCGCAGGGCACGTTCCTCGATGCGCTCGGCTCAGTGGACGTTCAGCGCTTAGCGGCTCTCGTGCGCGCCGGCGCACGCCTAGTCGTGCTCGGTAACGTCGTCGATGCGAGCGGCGCGCAGACGCTTCACGTTCCGGGTGCTGTGACAATCGCGCAAACGATGGTTGCCACTCGCGTTGCCCGCGATTCGGATACCGACGGCGTCACCGAAGTAACGGCAACGATGACCAGTGCTTTCAGCCTGAGGAAGGAGCCGCGCATACGAACGCTGCTCGCGGCCGGAGGCAAGTCCGTCGCCGTTGCGCTTTCTTTGGGCAAAGGCAGCATCGTGGCCATCACCGCTCCCGGAATCTTCAGCAACGCGGTCCTTGCGCGCGATCAAAACGCACGCTTTGCATACGACGTGCTCTCTTCCAACGGCGCACTACTCTTCGACGAACGCGTTCACGGGTACGCAGTCGGCGCCTCGATGTGGGACGTGCTTCCGCAGAGCGTACGTGGCGCGGTGTGGCTCGCCGTTGCCATGCTCGCGCTCGCGATCATCGGCTCTCTCTTTCGCTCGGCACCGCCAATTGCGCTTGCGCCGCCGAGACTTCGCGATTCCTCGGCATACGTAGCGTCGATGGCAGCGCTTCTTCGTCGCGCGCACGCGGGTGCGGCGGCCATCGAACGCTTTGCCGAAGATGCGGCGCGGCTCGCACGCAATCGCCCAGGCGGCGGAAAACGCCCCGACATTGTCGCACAGCTCGCGCTTCTGGAGACGTTGCGCGCATCCACGCATCCCGACGACTCTGCGTTGCTCGTGGCGGCACGCGCAGACGCGTACGTTCGAAAGGAGTTGGCATGAATCTCGTAGCGCGAATACGCGAGACGCTCGAGACGACGATTGCGGGCGGCGATCGCATCTCGTACGGACTGCTCGTCGCGTTGCTCGCGGGCGGTCACGCACTCATCGAAGGTGTGCCGGGTACGGGAAAGACGCTCGCCGCACGCGTTTTCGCGCTGGCGCTTGGCCTCGAGTTCCGGCGCATTCAGTTCACGCCCGACCTCATGCCGTCTGACGTCACCGGCACGACCGTCTTCAACCCGAAGAGCAGCGAGTTCACGCTGCGGCCTGGACCGATTGTCGCGAACGTCGTCCTTGCCGACGAGATCAACCGAACGCCTCCGAAGACGCAAGCGGCGCTCCTCGAAGCAATGGAGGAGTCGCAGGTGACGATCGACGGCACGCCGCTTGCGCTTCCGCAACCGTTCATCGTCTGTGCGACGCAAAATCCGGTCGAGTACGAAGGAACGTATCCGCTTCCGGAGGCGCAGCTCGACCGGTTTCTCGTGAAGATCGAGACCGGATATCCTGACGAGAGCGAAGAGCTGCGTCTGCTCGAGCGCGTCGCGGCGGGGTTCGACGCGCGCCACCTCGAGTTGTCGGGGATCTCGCCGGTAACGACTCCCGCGGAGCTTCTCGCCGCGCGCGCGGCCGTGCGTCGCGTTACCGTCTCTCCCGAAGTGCGCACGTACGTGTATCGCATCGTCGAGGCGACGAGGACGAATGCGCGCCTCTCGCTCGGCGCGTCACCGCGCGCGGGCGTCAGTGTCGTTCTCGCCGCACAAGCGGCTTCCACGATCGATGGTCGCGACTTCACGACGCCTGACGACGTGAAGGACGTCGCGCCGTTCGTCCTGGCACATCGTCTCATCGTGCGCCCGGAAGCCGAGATCGAAGGCGCACGCGCGAAAGAGATCGTTGCGGAGATTCTCGCGTCGGTGCCGGTTCCGAGGGAGTAGCGCGACGCTTCGGCTCTGGTGCACGCGGCGCTTTCTGCTCGTTCTGGGGGTCGTCGCGATTCTGCTCGCATGCGCTCCCGGTTACTACGGTTTGGGCGTGTCCGCGGCAATCGTTGCCGCCGCGCTTGCCGGTGCAACCGTCGTTGATGCTGCGCGCGGGCCGCGGGCGCGCGATCTCTCGTTCGCCCGCCACCTTCCCGATCATTTTGCGATGCGCGTGGGAACGACGCTGCGTTACGACGTCGTCAATGCGTCCGCAACGCCCGTGCGCGTTGGCATCGTCGAGTCACCGGCGCGAACGCTTTTCTACGAGCAAGACGAAGTCGAAGGCATCGTGCCGCCACGTTCCCGCGCGACGCTTTCTCGCCGAGTGGCGCCTGTCGCGCGCGGGCGCGACGAGCTTCCTGCGCTCTACGTCTGGTACGAGAACTCACTCGGGCTGCTACGCCGGCGCGCGCGCGTGCCGCAGTTGCAACAGATGCGCGTCTATCCCGACCTTTCGGCCGTCGAGCGGTACGGACGTCTCGACGCGCGCAACCGTTTCGTCGAAGCCGGTCTGCGCCGCATGCGCATGCTCGGCGCCGGGACGGAGTTCGAAAGTCTGCGCGAGTATGCGGCGGGAGACGCGTTTCGGTCGATCGATTGGAAGGCGAGCGCGCGCCGTGGGCGCATCATGGTCGTTCAACATGAGGTCGAGCGAAGTCAGAACGTCATGCTGCTGCTCGATTGCGGTCGCTTGATGACGCCCTATATCGGCGTGCAGAGAAAGATCGACTACGCCGTGACGGCGGCGCTTTCGCTCGCATCCATCGCCGCGCTCGCAAGCGATCGTATCGGCGCGGTCGCGTTTGCCGACGAGATTCTCTCAGCGCGAGCGCCTCGCTCGACGGTTGCGTCGCTGCACGATCTTTCCGACGCGATCTACGATCTCGAGCCCGTCTTCCGGGAAGCGGACTACGCTCGAGCATTCGCATTTGCCGGCCGAAACCTGCGTAGGAGAAGTCTCGTCGTTCTGCTCACCGACGTCGTCGACCCGATCTCGCAAAGCATCGTGCTCGGCGAGCTCGCGGTCCTCACGCGCAAGCACCTCGTGCTCTGCCTTTTCATGAACGACGCCGCGGTGCAAGAAGAAATGACTCGTGAGCCAAACAGCGTCGAGGACGCGTACCGGCTCGACGTTGCGCTCGGTCTTTCGCGCGAGCGGCGAGCTGCGGTCGCGAAT
>JASHPC010000123.1 GCA_030038335.1 Vulcanimicrobiota bacterium | reverse complement strand
CCTGCGCCTCAAGGCGGAGTTGGCGCATCATTCCCATCCGGAACGCGTCGGCGCCGTACTTCTCGACGAGGTCCATCGGATCGATTGCGTTGCCGAGGGATTTCGACATCTTGCGCCCTTGCGCGTCGAAGACGAGCGGCGTCACGAACACGTCGCGAAACGGCTCCTCGTCCATGACGTAGATCCCGAGCATGACCATGCGTGCGACCCACAGGAAGATGATCTCGTAGCCCGTCACGAGCACGCTCGATGGGTACCAGCATGCGAGCTCGGGAGTCTCCTTCGGCCAGCCGAGAATCGAGAACGGCCAAAGGGCGCTGGAGAACCAGGTGTCGAGCGTATCCGCATCGCGCGTGAGGTCGCTCGTCTCGTAGAGGCTCCGCGCCTGCGCGATCGCCTCCTCCTCAGATTCCGCGACGACGATCTCTCCCTCTTCCGTGTACCAAACGGGAAGCTGGTGCCCCCACCACACTTGACGCGAAACGTTCCAATCGCGGATGTTTTCGAGCCATTGCTCGTACGTGCGGCCGTATCGCTCCGGAACGAAGCGTACTCGTCCTTCGCGATAGGCACGCAGCGCGGGAGCTGCAAGCGGAGCCATCCGCACGAACCACTGCTCGAGCAGAAGCGGCTCGAGGACGGCACCGGTGCGCTCCGAGAGCGCTATGGCGTGCCGGTACGGTTCCTCGCGCACGAGCAAGGACGACTCCCGCAACGCGTCGACGACGCGCGCGCGCGCCTCTTCTCGGGATAGCCCGGAGAACTCACCGACGTCGATCTCTGCACCGCTAATGCGCGCGTCGGTCGTTATAACCGACGGGGAAGGGAGCCCGTGCCGCTCACCAATCTCGTAGTCCGTCTGATCGTGTGCGGGCGTTACCTTGACCGCGCCAGTTCCGAACGCGGGATCGACCGCGGTATCTGCGATGACTGGGATCGCGCGCGCGAGGAGCGGCGGTACGAGCACGCTCTTGCCAAACCATTGCGCGTATCGCGCGTCTTCGGGATGCACCGCGATCGCGACGTCCCCGAGGATTGTCTCCGGGCGCGTCGTCGCAACGACGACCCCCTCGTTTCCGTCGCCGCTTGGATACCGCACGTGATAAAGTACCGCGTCGCGCTCTTCGTGCTCGACCTCCGCATCGGAGATCGTCGTCTGCGCAACGGGATCCCAATTGACGAGCCGCTTTCCGCGATAGATGAGCCCGTCGTTGTAGAGCCTCACGAAGACGCGGCGCACGGCGGACGACAACCCCTCGTCCATGGTGAAGCGCTCGCGTGCCCAGTCCGGACCGAAGCCGAGTGCGCGAAACGCCTCGTCGATTTCACCACCGTACGTCCGCGACCACTCCCACGCGCGCGCCACAAAGCCGTCACGTCCAAGCGCGTCGCGCGTTAAACCGTCACTCTTGAGTTCCGCAACGATGCGGGCTTCCGTCGCGATCGCCGCATGATCGGTCCCGGGAAGCCAATCGGCGTTGTCGCCGAGCATGCGATGGTATCGCACGAGCACGTCCATGGGCGTATACGTCGATCCGTGGCCGAGGTGTGCGCGCCCCGTGACGTTTGGCGGCGGCATGCAGATGACGAACGGCGGCCGCGCAGGATCGGGCTCTTCGTGAAAGTAGCCGCTCCGTTCCCAGCGCTCGTAGAGCCGCGCTTCGACGGCCTTCGGGTCGTACGGGCTCGCTGGCTGAGGTCGCGGGGGCACTCCTGAAGCTACGCCGGCTCCTTCTTCTGTTCCTGATAGACGAGCGTCGGCTGCTCTTTCTTCTCGATGACGTCTTTGTTGACGATGCACTTTTTCACGCCTGCGAGCGACGGCAGGTCGTACATGACGTCGAGCATGACCTCTTCGAGGATCGAGCGCAGACCGCGGGCGCCAGTCTTGCGGCTCTGCGCCTTCGCGGCGATCGAGACGAGCGCATCCTTCGTAAACTGCAGGTCGACGCCGTCCATATTCATGATCTTCTGGAACTGCCGGACCAGCGCGTTACGCGGCTCGGTGAGAATCCGGCGCAGCGCGAGATCGTCGAGCGCGTCGAGCGTCACGACGATTGGGAGACGGCCGATGAACTCCGGGATGAGACCGTACCGCAGCAGATCCTCGGGCATCAACTGCTGAAGCAACTTGCCGACGCGCGTTTCGCGTTTCCCCTCTTGCCGCGCGCGAAAGCCCATGTTATTCGCCGCGACACGTGACTCGACGATGCGGTCGAGGCCGTCGAACGCGCCACCGCAGATGAAAAGCACGTTCGTCGTGTCGATCTGAATGAACTCTTGATGCGGATGCTTGCGCCCGCCTTGCGGAGGCACGTTTGCCGTCGTTCCTTCGAGAATCTTGAGCAGCGCCTGCTGCACGCCTTCGCCCGACACGTCACGCGTGATCGACGGGTTCTCGCTCTTGCGCGCGATCTTATCGATCTCGTCGATGTAGACGATGCCTTTCTCGGCTCGCTTGACGTCGTAGTCCGCGGCTTGAATGAGTTTGAGCAGGATGTTCTCGACGTCTTCACCGACATACCCGGCTTCGGTAAGCGAGGTCGCGTCGGCCATCGCGAGCGGAACGTCGAGAATCTTTGCGAGCGTCTGCGCGAGGTACGTCTTCCCCGACCCCGTGGGACCAACGAGCAGAATGTTCGACTTCTGCAGCTCGACGTCGTCAGCGGTCGTCCCAGCGTTGATGCGCTTGTAGTGGTTGTAGACCGCCACCGCGAGAGACTTCTTTGCCCGGTCCTGACCGATGACGTACTGGTTAAGGATGTGATTGATCTCTTTCGGCTTCGGAATGTTGCGAAGCCGCAGATTCTCATCGGCGTTCTTGTAGAGCTCTTCCTCGATGATTTCGTTGCAGAGCTCGATGCACTCGTCGCAAATATAGACGCCCGGACCGGCGATCAACTTGCGCACTTGCTCCTGCGACTTGCCGCAGAAGCTGCACTTGAGTTGCCCTTTGTCCTCTCCGAAACGAAACATCAGCTCCCTCGCGTTACCCCGGTTCTACGCCGGCGTAGGCATCGCTCCTCGGCTTTCGATGATGTGGTCGATAATCCCGTAGGCCTTCGCTTCGTCGGCGGCCATGTAGTAGTCCCGGTCGATGTCCCTGAGAATCTGGTCGAGGCCCTTCCCCGTCGTCGTTTCGTAGATTTTCGCGATCGTCTGCCTCGTGGCGACGAGGTCCCGCGCCGCGATCTCGACGTCGGTTGCTTGGCCGCCGATTTGCGAGACCCAGGGCTGATGAATGAGAATCTTCGAGTGCGGCAGCGCGTAACGCTTTCCGTGCGCTCCGCCCGTTAGCAGCACCGAGCCCATCGACGCCGCCATGCCCATGCAGATCGTAGCGACGTCGGGTTTGATGAATCGCATCGCGTCGTAAATCGCAAGACCCGCAGTGACGCTTCCTCCGGGGGAGTTGACGTACATGTCGATGTCTTTATCCGGATCTTCCTTTTCGAGAAAGAGCATCTGTGCTATGACGAGGCTCGAGAGATGATCGTCGAGCGGACCGCCGACGAAGACGATCCGGTCTTTGAGCAGGCGTGAATAGATGTCGTACGCGCGCTCGCCGCGCGCGGTCTGCTCCACGACCATCGGAACCAAATGACCCATATCGTGCCTTACTCCCTAATGACTCTATCGTACGGAACGGCTCGGCGTCCTGTGAGCGTCCTGACGCAATCTTAAACCTCTGTTGACTCCGATGGTTCCTGCCCCGTGGGGCCCGGCTCGACGTTCGCGCTGTCGACGAGCAAATCCATTGCCTTCCCACGCACGATGCCGTCGCGCAGGGAGCTGAGGTTCGCCCCGATCGCCTTGCGCATTGCCTGTGGAGGTTGCCCGTACGTCCTGGCAAGCGAATCAACCTCGGAGCTCACTTCCGCAGGCGTGGCTTCGATCGCCTCGGCCTTGGCGATCGCCTCGAGCACGAGCGTTCCTTTTACTTGCGTCAGGGCTTCCGTGCCATATCGTTCGCGCAGTTCTTCTTCGGTCGTTCCCGTCTGCTCGAGATATTCATCGAATCCAACTCCGGCTCGTCGCGCGCGCTGCATCGCGTCCGCGATCATCGACTCGACTTCTCGATTTACGAGGACCTCCGGAACGGGAATCTCCAAGCGTGCGAGCAGCTTCTCCATGACCGCGTTGCCGACGATTCGGCGACGCCGCCCTTGCGCAATCGCTTCGAGCCGTTTGCGAACCTCTGCGCGCAACGCGTCGACGGTTTCCGCTTCCGAGACGCTCTTCGCGAACTCGTCGTCTATCGCCGGAATCTCGATCTCTTTTACTTCGTGCAACGTGACCGCGAACGCGGCCGCCTTTCCTGCGTACTCCGCTCGCGCGTAGTCCGCCGGGAACGTGGCCTCGACGTTCCTGGTCTCGCCCGGCTTCATTCCGGCGATCCCCGCCGCAAAACCCGGAATGTAGCGGTCCTCGCGTAGCTCCGTCTGCTGTCGCTGCGCGCTTCCTCCTTCGAACGTCTCGCCGTCGATGCGACCTTCGTAATCGATCGTAACGGCGTCGCCGATATGCGCCTCGCGCTCTACAGGGACCAGCGTCGCGCGTTCTCTCGCGAGCGACTGCATGGCGTGCTCGACGTCCTCGTCGCTGATGACGACTGGAGGCGCGCTCACGGTGACACCCTTGTACTCGCCAAGCTCGATCTGCGGACGAACGTCGACTCTCGCCTTCAAACGCGCCGGCTTGCCAGTTTCGCCTGGTAAGATTTCGATCTTAGGACGGTCGACGGGATCGAGATCATGTTCCCGCAGCGCGCGCTCGTACGCAATCGGCGCGACGTCATCGAGCGCTTCGCTTTCAATCGCCTCCGTGCCGTATGTCTGCTCGAAAAGACGCCGCGGAACTTTGCCGCGGCGAAAGCCGGGAAGACGGACGTTCTGCACGAGGCGCGCGAAGGCGCGCCGCTGCGCGGCTTCGACCTCCTCCTGGGAGAGCGGTATCTCGAGCTCCACCTGCGTGGGAGCCAATCGTGTTAGCGTTGATGTGGTCATCGTAGTGTGATTAGCGGAAGACGAGATTCGAACTCGCGACCCTCGCCTTGGCAAGGCGATGCTCTACCACTGAGCTACTTCCGCGAAAGGCTCCCATTCTTCAACCTTGGGCAAGCAGAGACTCGAACTCTGACGGGTTGCCCCACTGGATTCTAAGCCCAGCGCGTCTGCCGGTTCCGCCACTTGCCCCAGCCGCCGTCGCGACCCGTGTACATAGGTCGGCCGCCGCTCTCTCCCCTGCCTGGATCGCAAAAAGAAAGATTGCCGCGCGTTCGCGGCAATCTCGCCCTTTCTTCTGCGGTGGTTTGGCTAGCCGCAGCACCAACCATGGCGCCAGCCCCAGCCGAAGCCGAATCCCCACGCCGGATACGGGTAACGATACATCCCCGGATATGGAATGTAGCGATACGGCGTCTCGATATCGTCTGCCACGAACGCGTCCGCGCCCGGGTGACCGTAAACAGTTACGTGCATTCCCGGCTCGAGCGTCAGCCCGGTTGGCGTAATGATTGTTCCTTTATGAAGCGCTACCCGGTCGAGACTGCCGTTTTGCGCGCGGACGTACATGATCCACTGGCCGTCAAACGAGCGAACGATTCCCTTGATCGCTTCCTGATGCACCGCGTAGCCTGGCTCTTGCGCTCTTGCGGCCGTGCTGAAAAACAAGACAGACGCGCCTAGCGCGGCGCAGGCGGCCACGCGTCCGGCCGTTTCCAAACTTCTTCTAATGCTCATGGTTAAGACGTCTCCCTCACTCTCCGAAAACGGGCGCAGCGCCTCGTGAGTTCCATTTCTTACCCAGCCCTCACGGTCGAGGTACCTTATTGTGCGAGCGTCGCCTCGATGGCCGGGCGAATCCTTGCGGCCTCGCATATCGGCGCGATGTGGCCGCAGTCCCCATGAAGCAGGATAGTGCGAGCGTGCAGCAGTCGCGCGAAGTCAAGGGCAGGCCCGGGGTTCACCATGAGGTCATACCGAGAGCTGATGACGAGCACTCTCGCACGCACGTGCTTGGCGGCCCGAGCAAGTGTCGAACCTACGGCAACGTTTTGCTGAAGCATCGCATGTATTTGCCAGCGCCAATCGTTAGCGTCGAATCCGCGCCGTCCGGCAGAAGGGATCAACTCCTGGGAGATCTGCGCACGCGACGCATGATCGACCCAGTATTCCGGCGTGAAAACGTGAAGGTCGCTAATGAGCTGCGCTGTCACGATGGGCGGCGCTCGCCGATAAAAGCCCCTGTCATAGCCCGGCGCATCGACGATAGCGCGATCGATCGCGTCCCAGAGTAGAATGTCGTATGAGGTTAGCTGCGGCGAACCGACGATCGGGATAGCGACGTCGGTGAAGGCCGGATATCGTACCATCCACGAAAATGTCTGCATACCGCCCATGGAGAGACCGATGATTGCGTGCACGTGCGCGAGCTGGAAGTGCTCGAGAAGCAGCCGGTGCTCGGCGTTGACCATATCGTCGATCGAAAACCACGGAAATGACGCGCCGCGCTGAAGCCGGCTGTTTGAAGGCGAACACGAGACACTGTTACCGAGCGCGTCGACGGCGATCACGAAGTACTGCGAAGCGTCGAACAGGGCGTCTTTCCCATGCAGCCACGCGGCGACGTCAGCGCTTTCGCCATTGAAAGCGCTCGGAATGACGACGACGTTCGAGCGCGCGCGGTTCAAGGTGCCGAATGTGCGAAATCCTATGCGGCAGTCATCGATCACCCTTCCGCTCTCCAGGCGGAGCTTGCCCAAGTCGTAATACTGTTGTGGCGACGCTGCGGCCGCCGGCGTCGCAATGAATGCGCTGACGAGAAACAGCGACGCTGCCGCGAGACGAAACGGATGGGGCAACCGATCTCGCAGATTGACCCAAACGCGTGGATTGCACGGCGCTATCATCGGCGACTTGAGACGAAGCCTCCTAAAAGTTTATGCACCGCGAGGGACTT
>JASHPC010000122.1 GCA_030038335.1 Vulcanimicrobiota bacterium | reverse complement strand
CTCCGAAGGGCCGCGACCTATCGTCGTTCCGAACTTCGTCGGCATGCCTCTCGATCAGGCGCAATCCGCCGCGGCTCACCTCGGGATCGTGCTCGACGCAAACCAGCAAGTCGTCATTCCGGGAGAAGCGCCAAACACGATCGCATCGCAAGATCTTCAACCGGGGGGACAGGTCGCGCGTGGAGCGGTCGTGCACGTCGCGGTAAACGCGATCGTGCCGGGAATTGCGCAGCAGCAACAGCAGGGGGAAACCGTCGTTCCGGACGTTGTCGGGAAGACCTATGCCGACGCTATCTCAGCCTTGCGGGCCTCTGGATTCAGCATATCGGTGCAGTTCTCGGTGCAGCCGGTCGCTAACGGCACCGTCATCGGCGAACAGCCACAGGGCGGCGTGCAAGCCGCGAGCAACTCGCAGGTCGGCATTACGCTCTCCGTCCCGGGTGAGGTTCCCGACACCGACGGGCTTACCATCGCTCAGGCGAGCAGCGCTCTGCAAAGTGCAGGATACTCGGTCTCTTCCATGCGCTACACGACGCAACAGGGTGCGGGCGGGCGTGTTATCGGAACCGAACCACTCGCAGGAACGACACTCTCTCCCGGCTCGGGCGTCGTGCTCGTCGTCAACGGTACGCAGCCCTGAGAATCCTCGGGCTCGATCCGGCGCTGCGCATCACCGGATACGGCGTCATCGAGGGTGACGGCACGCGCGTGCGCCTCGTCGAGGCGGGCGTGGTTTCGCCGAAGATTGGCGCTCTCGAGACGCGTTTGCGGCATCTTCACGCGGCGATTGCGGAAGTCATCGCGCAGACGCAGCCCGACGTTGTCGTCATCGAAGAGCTCTACACGACGTACAAGAATCCTGGTGCCGCGATTCTCATGGGACACGCGCGAGGCGTCTTGGCCCTCGCGAGCGCGCAGGCGGGACTTCCGGTGCACACGCTCGGCCACGCGCACGTGAAGCGCGCGCTCGTCGGTGCCGGCAGCGCACGGAAGGAACAAGTTGGAGCGATGGTTGCGCGGATGCTCGGGCTACACGCAGCACCGAAACCGCTCGACGTCTCCGACGCGCTCGCCCTCGCGCTCGCATTCCATCACCGTCGATCGCGTAGGCCGTTGGTGCGCGGTTAGATGTTCTCTCGCATTGAAGGAACGCTCGTCGAACGCCGTCCCGAATCGGTGCTCGTGAACGCAGGCGGACTCGGATACGACGTCGTTCTGCCGCCGTGCGTTGCGGAGAAAGTGACGGCTGCTCCGGGGGATAGCGTCGCGCTGGAGGTGTACTCCGTGCTCAATCTCGACGGCAACACCGGCCGCTTCACGTATTACGGCTTTCATAACGCCGTGGAGCGCGCATTCTTCGAAGCCCTTCTCAGCGTCGCGTCGATCGGTCCTCGCTCCGCGGCGCGCGCATTCTCGCAGCCGATGTCCGCAATCGCGAGTGCGATCGACCGTGGCGACCACGCGTATCTGAAGTCTCTCCCCGGCATCGGGCAGCAGAAGGCTCGTGACATCGTTGCGAAGCTGCAAGGGAAGGTCGCTCGCTTCTTGCTGATTCAAGACGCGCCGCCGCAGCAGCCCCCGGTCAGACCGCGCGTTCCCGAGTTCGCCTACGAAGCGCTCGAAGTTCTCCTGCAGCTCGAGTATCGGCGCGCGGAAGCCGAAGCGATGATTCGCGAGACGCTCGACGCGTCGCCCGAGCTTTCGGATTCCGAAGCATTGCTCGCCGAGATATATCGCCGTCGCAGCCGGCCGCGCGCGGCTGAGGCGTCGGTATGAGCGACGATGCGCGGAAGCGACTCCTTGGCCCGGAGAGCGTAGAGCGCGCGATCGACCCACATGAGACGATCGAGGACGAGCTCTACACGGTAAGCCTGCGTCCGAGAACGTTCGAGGAGTACGTCGGTCAGGATCGCGTCGTCGAGAATCTTCGGATCGCCATCGCCGCGGCAAAACGCAGAGACGAGCCGCTGGAACACGTTCTGTTTTACGGCCCGCCCGGCCTGGGAAAGACGACGCTTGCCGGACTGATCGCGCGCGAAATGAACGCGAACTTTCGTCCGACGAGCGGACCGACGCTCGAGAAGCCGAAAGATCTCGTCGGCATTCTCACGTCGCTCGAGTCAGGCGACATCCTCTTCATCGACGAGGTGCATCGCCTTGGAAGCGTCGTCGAAGAGTTTCTCTACCCAGCGATGGAAGAGTTTCAGATAGACTTCCTCGTCGATCGGGGTGCGTACGCGAAGACGCTGAAGCTTCCGCTCAAGCGTTTCACGCTTGTCGGCGCGACGACGCGCGCCGGGATGCTCTCGGCACCCCTGCGGGAGCGTTTCGGTATCGTGCAGCATCTCGATTACTACGCAGCCGACGCGCTCGAGCGCATCGTGGCGCGTTCCGCGAACATGCTCGGTGTTCCGATCGATGCGGAGGGCGCACGCACGATCGCGAAGCGAAGCCGCGGAACACCGCGCGTAGCAAATCGGCTTCTTCGCCGCGTTCGCGACTACGCCGAGGTAAAGGCTGGCGGAGAGATTACCGCCTCCGTTGCGGACGACGCGCTCGCGAGAGAGGGCGTCGACGACGCCGGGCTCGATCGCCTCGATCGCGCATTTCTCCGCACGATCGTCGAGCAGTACAACGGGGGACCCGTCGGGATCGCATCGATCGCTGCAACGCTGAGCGAAGACGCGGAGACGCTTGAAGACGTCGTCGAACCCTATTTGCTGAAGGAGCATTACGTTCGGCGAACGGCGAGCGGACGAAAGGCGACGCCACAGGCTTATCGCATACTCGGCGTGACGCCGCCTCGGGAAGCGCAAGCGGAGCTTTTTTCGTGAATCGCGCTCACTTTATCGCGACGTCCGCAGCCGTGATTGCTTGCGCTCCACGTGCCGGCGTCGCAAAGGCAGAAGCGCCGTTACGGATCCTGCTAGGAAACGGTGACGTGCGTCCTATTGCACGCGGTGGCTTCGAGTTCGAGGGGCGGCAATACCGCGGAACGTTCGCGCGCAGCGCAGATGGTGACGTCGTCAACCTCGTTGACCTCGAGGAGTATCTCTACAGCGTCGTTTCGAGCGAAATGCCGTCAACGTGGCCGGACGCGGCGCTGCAGATGCAGGCGATCTGTGCGCGTACGTTCGTGCTCGTTCACGCCGACGCGCAACGCGCGTACGACGTCTTGCCGTCACGCTACGACCAAGTATACGAAGGCGTCGCTGCAGAATCGCCAGCAGGGCGCCGCGCCGTCGATGCGACGTCGCACATGGTGCTCTCGTATGACGGGGGTCTTGCCCGAGTTGCGTATTCGTCGTGCTGCGGCGGCCACACGGAGTCCGCGTCGCAGCTGTGGGGTGGTGAACCCATTCCATATCTCGGGGGCGTGGTCTGTTCCTATTGCACTGATTCGCCGGACTACCGCTGGTCGGAGGAGCTTCCGCTCGAGACGATTGCGGATGCACTGCGGACGCGGCTCGGCGACGCCGGATCGCTGCGCGACGTGCACGTGGGAGAGCGCGACGCGAGTGGGCGCGCGATCGATATGCAGTTGATCGCCGAACGCGCAACGGTTATGGTGCGAGGAAGCGATTTTCGCCTTGCCGTCGGCCCCGAGGTGATCCGAAGCCTTCTCATCAGCGCACTCTCCTCCGAACAGCGGGACTCACGCAGCGCGCCGGTTATCGACGTCTCGGGTGCGGGACG
>JASHPC010000121.1 GCA_030038335.1 Vulcanimicrobiota bacterium | reverse complement strand
TTGAGAAGAGATCCGAATACTCCTTAAGGGCGGATCCGCAGCCCGCGGCATTCACGACGTAGACGTCGGCGCCGGACTGCTCGAACGCTTCGATGTTCTTGCGAGCCATTTCGCGACCGAGTTCCGGCTCGCCGGCGTGCACGGCAATCGCTCCACAGCACCCTTGCCCCGCGGGAACCGTAACGTTGAGCCGCGCTCGTTGCAGCATTCGCACCGTCGCCTCGTGCACGCTAGGAAACGCAATGGGCATGACACAGCCGGCATGAAGGAACGCGGTGCCTTGCGCTTCCGGCGCGTCGTAACGCTGGCCGCGCGCTCGAAAGGTGCGGGCGGGTAAGCGCGGCGCGAGCGCGGCAATGTCTCCCAGCCCTGCAAGCGTGGCCAGATGTTGCAATCCTACGCGTTGGGCCGCGCGAAAGAAGAACGCTGCAGCGCGCATTACCCACAGATGCGAGAACGGCAACTCCAGCATGAGATACCTACGAAAGCGAACGAATGTGCTTTCGCGTTCTGCCTGAGCGCGTCTAATCTGCGCTCGAGCCGGTTCGATCAGGCGACCGTACGCGACGCCGGAAGGGCAGACGGCCGCGCAGGCACGACAATCGAGACACTCGGACATCTGTGCGACGAAGCCTGCGCCGAGAAGATCGAGCGTACCCTCACCGACCGCGCGAATCAGGCTGATGCGGCCGCGCGGTCCGGATGTTTCCACCGACGTCTCGAGATACGTCGGACAGCTTTGCAGACAGAGCCCACAGCGAATGCACGTGTCGTAGACACTCGCTTCGGGAGCGCCGGGTTCGGAAAATCCTCGTGGAATTAGACTTGGACGTCGCCTTTCCGCTCGCCGATCGGCGTGTACTTCACGCCACGCGAGCCGACGTAGTTCGCGCGCGGACGCAGCAGCTTGTTATCCGCGTACTGCTCCATGACGTGAGCCGTCCATCCGGCAACGCGGCTGATCGCGAAGACCGGCGTAAAGTACGTCGTGGGAATACCGAGCGTATAGTACACGGACGCAGAGTAGAGATCGACGTTCGGATAGAGCTGTTTGGCGTTCCATACCGCCTTCTCCATGCGCTCGGTCATCTCGACCCACTTCGTGGAGCCGGCCGACGTTCCGGCTTCCTTTGCAATACGCTTAAGTTCCGTCGCGCGTGGATCGTACGCCTTGTACACGGCGTGACCGAAGCCCATAATCTTCTCGTGTGCCGCGAGCTTGCGCGTTACCCACGAGTCGACGTTCTCCATTTCGCCGATGTCGAGCAGATTGTGAATCACGCCTTCGTTTGCGCCGCCATGGAGCGGACCCTTGAGCGCGCCGATTGCCGACGTGACTGCGGAGTACATGTCCGAGAGAGTCGACGCGGTGACGATGGCAGCGAACGTCGATGCATTCATACCGTGGTCGGCGTGCAGAATCAGCGCGACGTCGAGAACGCGCGCCGCCCTTTCATCGGGCACGTTGCCCGTGAACATATAGAGGAAGTTTGCGGCGGTGTCGAGCGTGGAATGTGGCGCGATCGGTTCCCTGCCTTCGGAAAGCCGGTAGTACGCCGCGAGGATAGAAGGAAACATCGCGGTGAGGCGCAGCGCCTTCTCGATTTGCGCCTCGCGAGACATGTCGTTCACGTTCTTGTCAAAGAGCCCGAGGGCCGAGACGGCGGTGCGAAGTGCGTCCATGGGCGTGCCATCGCGTGGAATATCGCGCAGAATCGCAAGGAACGAGGGCGGTAACGTGCGACGCGCGTTGAGCTTCGCGCGGAACTCGTCGAGGTTCGTCTGCGACGGCAGCGCACCGAACCAAAGCAAGTATGCGACTTCCTCGAAGGACGAGGATCGCGCGAGATCGTGGATGTCAAGTCCGCGGTAAATGAGCGCGCCCTCGTCGCCGTTGATGGACGAGAGACGAGTATCGCCGACGACCGCGCCGCGCAGGCCGGTCTGTCCCATGGGTTGTGGTGCGCTCAAAACTTCGCTCATAGTTCTCCTTCGCTATCGGCCCGGCTCTTTTTTGGCCTCTGTAAGGGTGATGCCTGGGTGCCGTTGTTGCCATGACTTTTTCGCGAAGGACGGGGGAACTTCCGTGCGTAAAGCCGCGCTTGTCATGAGGAAAAAAGTCACGATTGTTGGTGCCGGAAACGTCGGAGCGACCACGGCGCACTGGCTCGCCGCCAAGGAGCTGGCGGACGTCGTTCTGGTCGACGTCATCGAAGGAGTTCCGCAAGGTAAAGCGCTCGATTTGCTCGAGGCTCTCCCCGTCGAGGGGAGCGACGTTTCGGTCGTGGGGAGCAACGCGTACGACCTCACCGACGGCTCGGATATCGTCGTCATTACCGCAGGTTTTCCTCGTAAGCCCGGGATGAGCCGCGACGATCTCGTCCGCGCGAACGCCGAGATCGTCGGCGCCGCTACGAAAGAAGCGGCGAAACGCTCTCCGAACGCAATCTTGATCGTCGTCACGAATCCGCTCGACGCGATGTGCGAAGTTGCACGACGCGTGAGTGGATTTCCGCGAGAGCGCATTTTGGGAATGGCAGGCGTGCTCGACTCCGCTCGCTTCAGCACGTTCGTTGCGCTCGAACTGGGCGTCAGCGTCGAGAACGTGCAAGCGTTCGTTCTCGGCGGCCATGGGGATCAAATGGTGCCGTTGCCTCGTTACTGCACCGTTGCCGGCGTTCCCATCACCGAACTGCTTGACGATGCAACCATTGCGCGACTCGTCGAACGGACTGCCAAAGGTGGCGGCGAAATCGTAAACCTGCTCAAAGCGGGCAGCGCATATTATGCGCCCGGCCGCTCGATTGCCGAGATGGTGGACGCAATCCTGAAAGACAAGCACAAGATTCTTCCGTGCGCTGCGTACTTGCAGGGCGAGTATGGGCTCTCGAATCTCTTCATCGGCGTACCATGCCGTCTCGGCGCGAACGGCTTAGAGAAGGTCTTGGAGATTCGTCTCACGGAGGAGGAGAGCGCCAAGTTGCGGGCGAGCGCAGAGGCCGTGGCGTCGCTTGTGAAGGCGCTGCCGTAAGGGTTTCGAATAGAGACGCATGAGCATGGCGCCCGGCGGCGAGTTTTCGCCGATGATCCATGTGAATGTCGCGTCGTCGGCCGGTGGTTACACGGTCGGTAATGCGGCTTTTTTCCATTACGTCGTGCGGCTTGCGGAGTTCGATGCGGCGCTTTCGAGGGACGATCGCGAAGCGCTCGACGTGCTTTCCGCAATTCCGCATGCCCTCGATCGCGATGAGGAGTCGGCACGTCTCTCCGGACGCGGTTGGCGCATCGTTCCACCTCGTGACGATCTGGACTGGCCCGTGCTGGAAGCCACGCCGCAGCGCTTGCGCAGCGCCTTCGCACGTGCGCGCAGGATCATCTGGATGCGTGCGGCGGAGTTTCACATCAGCGCTGCCGACATTGCGTCGATAGAGCACGAGCTCGATGCGGTCGACGGCGTTATCCTGCGCGCGGAAGCGGCGGGCGTCCCAATCAGCGTCTCGTACGTCGCGTAGGCTCGAGCTGCCGCTACGCGGCGCGGGCGGTGAACCCATCTCTTTTCGTCACACGATCCGTTCGCACGGGCTTGCGCTGCTTCCGCCGGCGACGTTCGATGGTGAAAAGTTCTACCGCACGGCTTTTCGCTTGACCGATGGCGTCGCGCGCGTCGCGATCCACGAGGATCAGGGGCGGCTCGTCGTGAGCACGGAAGGTAGAACTTCCGAAAGGCAGATGCGCGCACTAGAGCGAGCGGTTCGGCGGATGTTCCGTCTGGGCGACGACCTCGCGCCGTTCTACGCGCTTGCGGCCGGAGATCCGTTGCTGCGATGGACGGTCTGCGGCGCGGGACGCATGCTCGCGAGCCCAAGCGTGTTCGAGGACGTCGTCAAGACGATCTGCACGACGAACTGCGCGTGGTCAGGAACAGTGAGAATGGTGAGCGCGCTCGTCGAGCTCGGCGGCGGCGCGTTTCCCGACGCGAGCACGCTTTCGGCAACGCCGGACTCTTGGTATCGCGACGTCGCGCGAGCAGGATACCGCGGGCCCTATCTGCGCGCGATCGCGCGCAACGTCGAAGATGGCGCGCTCGATTTAGAGGCACTCCTGCCGGGGCGCGATCTCGACGACGATGCGGTCGCTGAGGTACTGCTCGCTCTTCCCGGCATAGGGCCATATGCGGCGGCGCACGTCATGCAACTACTCGGGCGCCATGGTCGCCTCGTTTTGGACTCCTGGACGCGACCGCGATACAGGCGTCTGACGAAGAAGAAGCGTGCCAACGACGCGTCGATGGCGCGCGCATTCAAGCATTACGGCGCGTACGCGGGTCTCGCGTTTTGGCTCTTTCTCGTTAAAGACTGGACAGAAAGTGACGACGATTAGCGCGCAACGTCCCTGAGACCGAAGGGTCTTGCGACCCGTTTCCGTGGGCCGTTATGCCCGGACGCATCGTGCGCTTAGCTTCCAGACGAGCTTTTTCGGCGCGGCCTACAATCGCTTCGTGGCTACCTCTGCGCGAAGGATCGGCTCCTTCACCGTCGTCGTTCCCTCGTACAACGAAGCCGCGGCGCTTTGCGCCAATATTGAAGCCGTTCGGCAATACCTGATAGAGCGAAGCGGTGACGGCCGCTCGTGGACGATTCTGGTCGTCGACGACGCGAGCACCGACGAAACGCCGAACGTCGCTTCCGCGCTCGCGCTTGCGGACGACCGGGTACGCGTGCTCTGCCGCGCATCCAACGGTGGTGTGGACGTGGCAGTGCGGGACGGACTCGCCGCCGTGAAGGGCGACGCGATCGTCGTTCTCGACGCCGACCTCAGCTATAGCCCTTCGATCGTCGGTTCGCTGCTCGATGCGCTCGCGCGCGAAGATGCCGACGTTGCCGTCGCATCGGCGTACGCGCCCGGAGGGAGCGTGCACAACGTTCCCCGTCGCCGAGCGTCGCTCTCGAAGTGGGCCAATCGGCTGCTGTCGTATGCGGCGCACGAACGCGTGCACACGTTCACCTGCATCGTTCGCGCTTACCGCGCGGACGTCGCGCGAACGCTCATGGCCTATCGCCGCGACGGAGACGCCGCACATCAGATGCTCCTCGACGCGCTGCGGCTCCAGATGCGCGTCGTCGAGATTCCGACAAAGCTCGAGTGGTCGAAAACGCGGCGTTCGAGAATGCGGCTCGCGGAGACGCTGCGACGAACGCAGAGTGTTCTCGGCGTAGCGATTCACGAGCGTCCCTCACTCGCGCTCGTCATCCCGGGACTCCTTCCCGGCATGCTCCCTCTCGCGATTGCCTTGTCAATTTTAGCACACGGAACCACGACAGAGGTCGCGATCGTCGGCTCGACCACGTTTGCCGTCCAGACGGCGAGCCTCATCGTGTTCGGCTTCCACTCGACCAACTTCGCACTTCGCACATGGATGCGCCGCGGTAATGCGCGTCGCGTCGTAAGGAATAACACGTGAATATCGAAAGCGCACAGTCTCAGCGCCCGCTTCCGAACGATCAAGACGCGTCGGGCCGCAATCTCGGCGAGCGCGAGCTCGTGTACTTGAAAGAGGCGATCGCCAGCGGAACGCTCACGAGCACGAAGGGCCGCTTCGTCAAAGCGCTGGAACGGTCGTTCGCGGAGATGCTCGGAGTAAAGCACGCGTACGCGTGCTCGTCGGGGTCCGCGGCCGTGCACTGCGCGATCGCTGGGCTCGATCTAGAGCCGGGAGACGAAGTCGTCACCTCGCCGATCACGGACATGGGCGCGCTCGCGCCCATCATCTACCAGGGCGCGATCCCAGTCTTTGCCGACGTCGATCCGCAGACGCTGAACGTTACTGCCAAGACGATCGCGGCCAAGCTGAGCGATCGAACGAAGGCGATCGTCGTCACGCACCTATTCGGAACGCCGTGCGAGATGACGGAAATCGAAGCACACGCGGCCGAGCGAAACATTCCCATCGTCGAGGACTGCGCGCAGGCGTTTTTGGCGACGCACCGCGATCGCTACGTAGGAACGATCGGGAAGATCGGTGCCTTCAGTTTGCAGCAGGGCAAGCATGTAACGACGGGCGAGGGCGGCATCGTCGTGACGAACGACGACGACCTCGCGCGGCGCATCTTTCTCTTCATCAACAAGGCATGGGGCTATGGCGACGCCTCTCCCGACCACTACTTTCTCGCGCTGAACTACCGCATGAGCGAGCTTCAAGGCGCCGTCGGGCTGGCCCAGCTGGAGAAGCTGGAGCGCGCGGTCGAACGTCGCGTCCTCCTTGCGAGCATTCTCACAAAGTGGCTCGATGGATGTCCCGGTCTCTCGGCCCCGATTTCGCCCGCCGATGCGCGCTCCGTCTATTGGCGCTATGCGGTGCGCGTCGACCCGGCTGTCTTTCCTGGCGGACCGCAAGCGTTTGCGCGTCGTTTGAAAGATAAGTCTATCCTCACCGCGCCGCGTTACATCCAGAAACCGGCCTTTGAATGCGCTGTCATTCGCGACCAGCGAACCTTCGGAAAGAGCCGCTGGCCGTTTACGCTCGCACGGCCCGATGCCGTCAACTACGAACGCGAGCACTACCCGGGAGTCTACAAGGGGCTCGACGGCGTTCTCGTGATTCCGTGGAACGATCGTCTCTCGATCGGCGACGTCGAGTACATTGCGCGGTCGATGATCGGCACCGCGCGCGAGCTGCGAGTCTCGGCATGAGTGATTACGCGCTCGCGATCGTAGGAATCGGCGCGATCGGCCGGGTCCACGTCGACACCGCAGTTCGCCTTTCGAGTGCCAAGCTCGTGGCGGTTTGTGACGAGGGGGACGAACGGCGCGCGGCGGCAGCCGACGCAAGCGGAGCGCGAGCGTACGCGGATTACCGTCAGCTCGCCTATGAAGAGCGTCTCGACGGCGTCGTTCTCTGCACTCCGCCGGTATCGCACCCGGAGATCGCGTCGTTTTTTCTCGAGCGCGGCATCGACGTGCTCTGCGAGAAGCCACTTGCGATCAGCGGCGGCCTCGCACGCGACATGTATGCGTGCGCTCGCCGCAACGGCACCTTGCTTATGCTCGCGTCGAAGTTTCGCTACGTCGACGACGTCACGACTGCACGACGATTGCTGCAAGAGGGAGCGATTGGGTCCGTCCGTCATGCTGAAATCGTCTTCGTCTCCAATCTCGACATGCGCGGCCGATGGAATGCCGATCCCGCGATCAGCGGGGGAGGAGTCGTCATCGACAATGGAAGTCATGCCGCGGATCTCTGCCGCTACGTTTTCGGCCCGGTGAAGTCGGTGGCTGCGGTCGGCTACTCACGCGGCGAACTCACCGCCGTAGAGGACAGCGCCTATCTCTACCTCGGGACCGAGGAAGGCGCCGGCGTCACCGTCGACTTGAGTTGGAGCCTCGATCGTGCGTTCCCATACTACATGCGCATCTTCGGCGATCGCGCGCGCCTCTCGCTCGGTTGGCGCGAAGCGACGCTCGTCGGGGGTCCGGCGGGCGA
>JASHPC010000120.1 GCA_030038335.1 Vulcanimicrobiota bacterium | reverse complement strand
TGAGCGACTCGTTCGCTGATCTGCTCGATCGACGCTGACACGTTGTTTGCCGACTGGACGTTGCTTTGCACGAGTCCGTTCGCGCGCCCGGCGCGCTCGAGCACGGCGCCCGTTCGACGCTGAATATCGGCGACGAGCGACGCGATCTTTTTGACGGAATCGGCGGAGCTCTCCGCGAGCTTGCGCACTTCGTCCGCAACGACCGCGAAGCCGCGGCCGTGCTCGCCGGCTCGCGCCGCTTCGATCGCCGCGTTGAGCGCGAGGAGATTCGTCTGATCCGCGATCGCTTCGATGAGGCCGAGAATGTCGCCGATCTCGCGCGACGCATGGTCGAGGCCTTGCATCTCGGCGACGACTCCGGAGACCGTCTCGTGAAGGCTGGACATCGCGTGCGTCAGCGCGAGAATTTCCATGCGGCCTTCGCGCACTTGCGTGTCCGTGACGCCGGCTTCGGAGCGTACGCGCTCGGCGTTTCCGGCGACTTGAGCGATCGACGCAGACATCTCTTGCGTGTTCGCAACGGCTTGCTCGACGACGGCGGAAAGGTTGACGAGATTGTGGTCCATCTCGGTGATCGACGCATTCATCTGCGCGACAGCGCTAGAGATGTCCGAGACGAGCCGCGCGACGCCTTCGGCGTTTCCCGCGACGGTCGCGGCGCTTCCGGCGAGTTCGCCGGAATACGCCATCGCTTCGCCGAGTGCGGTGCGCTCGTCGCGCGCGCGCTGCGCGATCTCCTGGGCGAGAACGCTACCGTTGCGGCTCGCTTCGCGAAGCGTTGCCGCGGCGCGCTGGATCGCGCCAATCGTCGCGCCGAGACGCTCGGTAAGAACGTCGATAGAGGCGCCGAGACGGCCGAGAATGTCATCTCCGCTCCAATGCGTACGCTGTGCGAGATCGCCACGCTCGAGCGCTTCGAAGACGTCGGCGCATCGGCCGATGCCGGTGAGAACCGCGCTGCGCGTCCACAGAAGCGCAATCGCAACGGCGACTAGAGCAACCGGCGAGACGAGAGCGACTAGTACGTATGCGAGATGCGAACTATTCCCGCGCGCCCAGAGGTCGACGACGACGTCGATCGCCGCTGCGACGACGGCAAGTCCTAGGGTAATTGCGAGCCCGCGCTCCACACGTCTATGCACCGTTTTTCGCAGTTCTCCACATCATTTCACACGTTGTCCTCAAGGAGTCCGTCCCTCCCCCGCTAACCCTCGGCCAGGCTCCCGCGAGGCTCCTACAGATTGTAGGAGTTCCTGGGAGTTACCGCAATATATGGCAGTCATGAAGCATGGGACCGTCTGCGGTCTCGATATCGGAACGACGAAGACCTGTGCCGTCGTCGCCATCGAGGGGCCGTCCGGTCTCGAGGTTGTCGGGATCGGCGAAGCACCCTCTCTCGGCATGCGAAAAGGCGTCGTCGTCGACCTCGACCAGACCATCAAGTCGATCGAGGCCGCGACCGAACAGGCCGAACGTATGGCGGGGCTTCCGGTCGAGGACGTCTACGTCGGCATCACCGGCGATCACATCCGCAGCACGAACAACCGCGCCGTCGTCGCGACTGCAAACGAGACGCGCGAGGTTTGCGACGCCGACGTGCGGCGCGTCGTCGACGCGAGCAAGCTCATCAACCTGACGGCGGACCGCCAGATCATTCACGCGCTCCCACGCTATTTCACCGTCGACGGTCAAGAGGGCGTCGAAGATCCGATAGGCATGGCAGGCGGCCGGCTCGAGGTCGACACGCACATCGTCACCGGCGGACAAACGTTCATCACGAACGTGCTCAAGTGCGTGCATCGTGCCGGATTGGAAGCGCGCGGCGTCGTCTTCGAGCCGCTCGCGAGCTCCGCGTCGACCCTGCTCTCGGAGGAGCGACAAGTCGGCGCAGTTCTGCTCGACATCGGCGGCGGCACGACGGATATCGCGGTGCACTCGCTCGGAAGCGCGATCTACACCGCAACGATTCCGGTCGGCGGAAACATTCTCACGAGCGACATCGCGCTCGGTCTGAAGACCTCACACGATCAAGCAGAAGAAGTGAAGCGGCGCTTCGGTGCAGGCGTCCGCGACAACTCGTCCGAGGAGCGCTTTTCCGTCCAGACGCTCGACGGCCGCACGGCCAAGGAGCATTCAACTGCGGAACTCCGTGCGATCGTCGTTCCGCGCGTGCTCGAAACGCTGCGCATGGCGCGGCAGAAGATCGTCGAGAACGTTCCACGGGACCTCGTGCTCGGCGAGGTCGTCCTTACCGGCGGTGGATCGCTCTTGCCAGGCATGGCGGAGATCGCGGAAGACGTCTTCGGGTTGCCGGTGCGCGTCGGCGTCCCAAAGAACGTGACGGGACTCACGGAGACCGTCGCGCAGCCGCAGTACGCGACGGCGATAGGGCTCATTCTCTTCGGCGCGAACGGCCACGGCGAGATGATCGAAACCTCGCGCCGCAGCGGGACCCTGTGGCAACGGATCCGCAAGTTCGCTGCGGACCTATGGAACTAAACTTCTTTCAGTCGGAGGAAAACGGCATGGCAGACGGACGGCGTTACGTACCCGAGCACGCTGCAACGATTCGGGTTATCGGCATCGGCGGGGGCGGCTGCAACGCCGTGAACCGGATGGTCGAGGCTGGACTCAGCGGCGTCGATTTCTACGCGGTGAACTCAGACGTGCAAGCACTGCGCACGTCGTTGACCGAGAACACGATTCACATCGGCGGCGGCATGACGCGTGGCCTCGGCGCCGGCGCGAATCCGACGCTCGGACGCGAAGCGGCAGAAGAATCGCGCGAAGATCTTTCCATGGTGCTCGGCGAGGCCGACCTCGTCTTCATCACGGCTGGCATGGGCGGCGGAACGGGAACCGGCGCTGCGCCGGTCGTCGCGGAGCTCGCACGTGAAGCCGGCGCGCTGACGATCGCCGTGGTCACGAAACCGTTCGCGTTCGAAGGCCGCAAGCGCATGCAGATTGCCGAGAACGGCATCGCAGAGCTCGAGCAGAAGGTCGATACGCTCATCACGATTCCGAACGAGCGCATTTTGCAAGTCATCGAGAAGAAGACGCCGCTCAACGAGGCGTTCTCGTATGCCGACGACGTGCTCCGCCAAGGCATCCAAGGCATCAGCGATCTCATCACGCAACCGGGACTCATCAATCTCGATTTCGCCGACGTCAAGACGATCATGACGGACGCGGGCTCCGCAATGATGGGGATCGGCGAAGGCTCGGGCGAGCACCGTGCCGCCGATGCCGCGCAGAAAGCGATTGCGTCGCCGCTCCTAGAGACGACGATCGAGGGCGCGCGCGGCGTGATCTTCAACATCACGGGCGGTCCGGACATGGCGATGTACGAGGTCAACGAAGCCGCAGAGATGATCAGCCGCGCCGTCGATCCGGACGCGCAGATCATCTTCGGCGCGTCTATCGACAAGACGATGCAGGGTAAGGTGCGCGTCACGGTTCTCGCTGCAGGCTTCGGCGCGGGACGCAGTTATCGCGGCTCCGTTGCGGGCTTCACGTTCGACTCCGGGAAGTTCGAGACGGTCGCGCCTGCAAGCATGGACGACATCGAGGTGCCCGCGTTCCTGCGGTACAGAGGCTAGCGTACCGCTCGCCGCGCGCGTTGTCATCCCGAGCGTAGGTGCGTAGC
>JASHPC010000003.1 GCA_030038335.1 Vulcanimicrobiota bacterium | reverse complement strand
AAGGACAACTGGTACGCCGACTCGGGCATGATCGCGCTCATGCAGTGTCTCGAGGTCTTCAGCGAAGCCGGCGCGAGCGTAAGCGACGTCATCGCGCCGATCGACAAAAGAGTTCGCTCCGGCGAGATCAATACGGCAGTCTCGGATGCGACGGCAACGCTCGCACGGATCGAAGAGCACTATCGCGACGCCGATATCGACCATCTCGACGGCGTCACGGTTTCGTATCCGGACTGGTGGATGAACGTGCGCCCCTCGAATACGGAGCCGCTTCTACGCCTCAACGTCGAAGGCGACACGCGCGAGCTCATGGAGCGCCACCGCGACGAAGCGCTCGCGCTGATTCGCTCGAAGTAAGGGAGCGTCGCCCGGCGGGGGCGCCGCCGAGAGCGTCGAAACGGCTGGACCGTGGGACTCACGGTGGGGCCCGCGAACATCGCGGTCGGCGACGGAACGTCGATCTTCGGGCGCGTACAGATTGCGGACGGCCGCATCGAAGCGTTGCTTCCCGGGGACGGTGACTCCAGCGTACCACTTCCAGCCGGATCCACGATCGCGCCGGGTCTCATCGACGTTCACACGAACGGCGCCGGTGAACATTTGTTCAATCGCGATCAAGGATACGCCGTTCCCGTTGCCTCCCGCGAGTATGCGAAAGCCGGCGTAACCGGTTTCGTCGCGGGCGTCATGACGGCGCCGTGGGAGTCCATGCTTCACGCCGCTTCGGAAGTCGTCGAGGCTGCGCACGCACTGGAGGAAGATGCGCCGCACGGAGCGCGCTGCCTCGGCGTCCATTTCGAAGGACCGTTTCTCAATCCAAAGTTCCGGCGCGTCCACCGCGCGGAGTGGCTTCTGCCGGCATCGGAACGAGGCGCGCGCGAAATGATCGACGCGTGCCGCGGAGGCTGCCTTATGGTAACTCTCGCGCCGGAGATCGGCGGCGCCGCCGATGCCGTCCGTACCTTTCTCGAACACGGCGTCGTCTGTTCTGCCGGACACACCGCCGCGCGTTACCGGGAGGGACTCCTCGCAATCGGACTCGGTTTCCGGTCGTTGACGCATGCATTCAACGGCATGCCGCCCCTCGATCACCGCGACCCGTCGCTGCTCGCGTCCTTCATCCAAGACCGGCGAACGCTCGTGCAGGTAATCTGCGATGGATTTCACGTCTCGCCGGTGATGATAGACATTCTCTACCGCACGCTCGGAGAGCGCATCGTTCTAGCGACCGATTTCATGCCGCCTTCCGATCCCGGCTATCACATCGACGGCGGCGTCATGCGGTCAGACGACGGAACCATCGCCGGAAGCGCGCTGCGCATGGACGAAGCCGTGCGCAACTACATGTCGTACTGCGAGTTACCGTTCGAGCGTGCCGTCGTGGCGGCGACGTCGGCGCCGGCACAACTCATTCGTCACGATCACCTGCTCGGGCGCGTCGCGCAGGGTCTACGCGCCGACCTTTCGATCTGGGATGCTGCGAACACCGTAATCGGCACGATGGTCGCCGGCGACTTCGTCTACAGCGCTCTCGCCGCTACGGCCTGATCGCGTCTACGCGCCGCGGAGCGGAGCATTGCGAGCGCAGCGTAGATGACGACGATGACGACGAGCCAGCGAACCCATTCGAGCGGCAGAGACTTCACGATGTAGGCCGCAATGGCGACGCCGGGCAATCCTCCGAGCGTGAGGCCAAGCGCCGCGCGCAGCGAGTACGCGTCGAAGCGAATGAAACGAGCGCTGGCAAAGGGCATAAGAAACGCGCACGACCCCATCATGATCGGAAACGCCGCCTTTGGATTCATGCCGAGAAGGCTCACCATGATCATCGCCGGAGCGTAGAGTCCGATGCCGATCGTCATGAGCGCTCCGAGACAGAAGTTCACCGCAACGCCCGTCCAGAGCTTCGCTCCCGTCAGGCCGAGCGCGGTTCCTGAGAGGCCGAACGTGCTGCCTTTGAGATTTGCCATGACGAAGAGCGCCGCCGCAACGAGAAGCGCGCCTCCCATGCCGATCTGCACGCCGCGTCGCGGAAGCCGAGCCACGAGCCCCGCTCCGAACCACGCACCGACGACCGAGGCAGCGATGAGCAGGACGAGCGTACGCGGGTCAACGCCAATGATGCCAATGTAAATGAGCGCTTCGAGGATCGTCGGCAGCGTGTGTCCTACGTTGAGCGTGCCGGGAATACGTTCGTCGGGAACGAGTTTGAAGAACTTGTAGAACGAGGTCGTCACCGCGAACGAGCCTATGCCGAGCGTGTCGAGAAAGTCGGTGACGAATCCGATGCCGAGCTCAATGGGGCGAGGCCACGTGAACCCGCCGCGTCTGCGCGCGTACCCAGCCCAAACGAGCACGAGCAGCGCAGCAACTGCGGCGAGACCGATCAGGAGAATCTCGCGGACGGTCACAGCATTCAGTATGCTCCTGAAGCGATGTGGCGACCTTCAGCATCTGCGTCCACGGTAGCCGAAGGAACGCCGTGTGATAATGGCGAGATGCTCGAACCGTGAGCGAACCCGTCGTCGTTGTTGAGTACGACCCGCAGTGGCCACGCATCTACGAGGAGCTGCGGCAGCGCGTTGGACGTCTCCTCGGCGGCGTTGCTTGCAGAATAGAGCATGTAGGCAGCACTGCCGTTCCCGACCTTGCTGCAAAACCGGTCGTCGACGTAGACGTCGTCGTCGACGCGGCCAACGTCCCACGCACAATCGCGATGCTCGAAGCCGGCGGTTACCTTCATCGCGGTAACCTCGGAATCGAAGGGCGAGAGGCGTTCGCTGCGCCAGCACGCCTGCCGCGCCACAATCTCTACGTTTGCGTCGACGATGGCAGAGCGCTGAGGAATCACGTCACTTTCCGCGACCACCTTCGCGCGCACGCCGAAGCGCGCGAGGCGTACGAAGCGCTCAAACGCGAGCTCGCCCGAAGATTTCCCAATGATATTGAATCGTACGCAAAGGCAAAGACGGAGTTCGTTCTAGGCGTTCTGCGCGCTTACGGACTCCCGCCCGACGATCTCAGTATCATCGAAGACGAAAATCTGAGGTAGTTCACTCGGCGCGACGGCAACAGATCTCGAGTTGGTTTCCCTCTGCGTCTTCGAAGAACGAGGCGTAATAGCGATCGCCGTATTCATGCACGATCGATGGCGCCTCGAAGGCGAGCGCGCCGTTTGCCTTTGCTATCGCCGAGAGACGATCGACGTCGGCGCGGGTGCCTCCGGAAAATGCAACCCGCGTTCCGTTCGCAACGTGCGGCACTTCGCGCACGATCCAGAAGAACGCATCGTCTCCTTTCTCATTCGGCAAATGGTAACCGACAGAGCCGTTCTCGACGTGAACGTCGCTGTAGCCCATCGCTTCGAAGAGCGCGTCGTAGAGCGGCCGCACCTTCGTGAGGTCTCCCACACGGAAATCGACGTGATCGTACAGCATTGAGAACCCCTCCCTTATTGGCGCCTTTGCCTCTTCTCTCGCTTTGAGTCTCGTACGCGCAAGGCGGGGACTGCATACCGCAGTATCCGCCGATCCAGGGTCAGCAGCTGCAAATCTTCTTCTATGGCCTGCGCGATCAGAAGCCGGTCGAACGGGTCGCGATGTAAGAGGGGAAGCGTAGCGACTCGCAGCGCGTGACGTTCTGTAATCGGAAGAGATTGGACGAGCAACCTCGCAGCGCGAGATGGCACGTACGTAGAAGGCTGCTCTGGTAACGGTAACTTTCCTATGGAGTATTTGATCGACATCTCCCAAACAGACGCGACTGAGAGATATCGTAGCGGTGACGTATCGAGTGCTTGCCGAACGGACGAGGGGACTCGCTCCGGTTCCAGGAGCAAGCTCAGGAACGTATGAGTGTCGAGGAGCACGCCGCTCACATGTACTCCTCAAAGTCCTCGAGCGAGTCGTCAAAGTCGGGCGGTATTGTGAACCGCCCACGGTCCATGCCAAAAGCATCACTCGGCTTCTGCGCTTCAACCGGCACGAGCCTCACGAGGGGCTTACCTTTCCGCGCCAAGACGACTTCCTCGCCCCTCAACGCTTCGGCGACGAGTAACGAGAGATGGGTCTTTGCTTCGTAGATGTTGGCCTGTTTCACTTGGTCTAGTCTATCAAATCGGACCATCATTTTCAAGAGCGCGCTACGCTCGCGATGACACCTCGCGGACGGCTGCGGCGTTGAAGTAGCTCGCTGCGGGATGATGCAGCACGATCGCAGCGGTAGACTGCTCGGGCACGATCTGATACCCGGCGGTAAGAGAGACGCCGATGTTCCGCGTGGCGTCGAGCAATGAGAACACGGTTTCGTGCTGCGAGACGTCGGGGCACGCTCCATAGCCCCAGGAGTAACGTTTTCCGCGATCCGGCAAAAGACCGAGTTCCGCGCGAATGCGGTGGT
>JASHPC010000119.1 GCA_030038335.1 Vulcanimicrobiota bacterium | reverse complement strand
TCACCGACGCAGGGCGACGCGCCGAAAGCGAGCTCGAGACGTGCGAGCCCACGCAAGGCGACGGCGTTTGCCTTCTCAGCGTTCCGTGCGCTCGGGGTATAATATTCGAACACGTCGTCGTCGCAGACGTGCATCCAGGTGCGTTTCCGCGCTGGTACGCGCCCGACGCGTTTCTCTTCAGCCCGAGCCTCGGCATGATCCCTAAGGACAACGTCGGCGACGCACCAACCCCGAGAACGGCGAAGTTTACGTATTACGTCTATCGCGTGAAGGCGAAGGAGCAGTACTACCGCCGTGAGCGCGCCCTCTTCGACTACGCCCTGAGCCGCGCGAGTGGATCCCTGCTCGTGACTGCGTGGGGCAAGGCGACGCGAGGCATCTCCGCGCCGGAGTTCCTCGAAGAGCTGCGGTAAGCACCGAGTCGCATGGAACTGCGGACGATTCCGCCGGCGCAGTACGCGCGCCTCGTCCTTCCACTCTCCGCTGCGCTTTGGGCCGGACGGCGCAACATGGCGATGTACACCGAGCAGACGCTCCAGATCGCCGCGAGTCCGTATGGAAAGCGCTCGTACCGGACGGTTGGGCTCTATGATGGCTCCGCACTTCTGGCGTCATGCAAGCGATACGAGAGATCCGTCCGCGTGGGCGCGGGGCGTTTGCGGACGTTCGGCATCGGGGCAGTCTTCACGCCGGAGCCGTTGCGCGGCCGAGGTTACGCAAGTGCGATGATCGGCATGCTGCTCGACGCCGCCCGTGACGCGCGCTACGACGCAGCCTTTCTCTTCAGCGACATTCGACCGAAGTTTTACGAAGAGCTCGGATTTCGCTTGCAGCTCTCTCGGACGATCGCGCTGCGCACCGATGCGCTCGAGCGCGCGCGCATCGAGATCGCGAGGCTCGAGGAAGGCGATTGGAACGACGTGCAACGCCTGTTTTCGGGTCTTGATCGCGCACGCACGTGGGGCTTCGCGCGGACGCCCCTCGTGTGGGACTGGGTCCGTATGCGCCTTCGGCACGGCTCCGAGCACGTGCGCGGGGCGGAAGCGAACTTCGTCATGCGCGATCGCGGGACGGTGCGCGCGTACGTTTTCGGCATGCGCGTTCCGGAGCGCGACACGTACGTCGTCGATGAGTTTGGCTACGCGGGCGAACGTTGGGCGGAAACCGTGCCGCTCGTGCTTCGCGGCGCCGCCGGCGATTTACGGCGGATAACGGGATGGCTGCCGCCAGACGGCGCACGGGAACTTCTGCCGCGTGGAACCGTCCGCGATCGCAAGGATGCGATCTTCATGATTGCGCCCATCTCAGCCGCCGGAAAACGTTGGTGCGCGCTCTCGGAACGCGCTTCCGATTCCGACGGCGTTTGGGCCACCGACCACGTGTAACGTCGCAGTCGGCAACGGTATTTCACATGCAAGCCAACGCGACACGCTCGCCGTTCGACGTCGCCCACGATGAAAGCGGAGAAAATCGCTCTCTGAACTTCCCATCCACAGAAGTTACCGCTATCGGCAATGCACCAGAGTTATCGTAGAGAACCGCACGATCGGCACGTGCGAGCGCGCGTGGCAGATTTCTCAGCGAACGCTGGTATCTGCGCCTTACGTCCGACTCGGGCACGTTATGGCCTCCCATCGCTACACGCGCCGCGATACGTTCAAGATTAATAGTAACGCTCGTGGTTCAAACGCTTTCGTGCATTCGCGAACGAACTCGCTCCACGTTTTCGTCGTCATCACTGAGCGTTCCGCGATTGCAGCGACGAGTCCGCTTGAGACAGCTAGCGCTTGAACAAAGCGGTTTGCTTCGGTTCACCGGCAACGAAGGTCGCCACCCGTAGTCCCAAGAGCCGAACGGGTGCGCCATTCAGCTGAGCGCGATGGAGACAGTGCAGCGCCGCTCGATAGATTCTGTGCGCGTCCCGCGTCGGTTCGGCAAGATGCGTTTGCCGACCGATCGTGCTGAAGTCTGCGCGCTTGATCTTCACGCCGACGGTCCGGGCGCTTAGATCTTCCTTCTCCAGCGACGCGGCGACGTCACGCGCCTGTTCCTTGAGCAGCTCCGCGAGGGCAACCTCGTCGCGCACGTCGTACTCGAAGGTTTCCTCGCTCGAAATCGACTTGGTCTCACGTTGCGGCTCGACCACACGCGTATCGATTCCGCGCGCCAGCTCACTGACTTGCACGCTCCACGACCCGAAGAGAGCACGTAGACTCGACCCGTCTAAGCGTGCGAGATCCCCGATCGTCGAGATTCCGCAAACATCCAGTTTTGCTTTCGTCTTCGGTCCGATACCCCACAGGCGCCCAACCGAAAGCGGCGCGAGAAACTCCGCTTCGGTGCCGGGTTCGACGCCGAGCAATCCGTTGGGCTTGCACGAGTCTGACGCGATCTTTGCGACCATTTTTCCGCTCGCAACGCCCGCGCTTACGGTCAGTTGCGTCGCGGCGAGAACGTCGGCGCGAACTCTCTCTGCAACGCTGTAAGCCTCCCGGAACGTCATCTCCCCGAGTCCGATGAACGCTTCGTCGAGCGAAAGCCCTTCGACGGGAAGGCCGCGAGATTCGAATATGGCGAAGATTTGCCGCGAGACGTCTTTGTACACTGCCATGCGTGGAGGAACGACGACGAGCTGCGGGCATGCTTCGCGCGCACGCCAGAGCGGCAACGCCGAATGAACGCCGAACGGTCTCGCTTCGTACGAAGCCGTCAGCACGACGGCGCGCCGGCTCGAGCCTGCGACGGCAACGGCTTTGCCGCGCAATGACGGATCGTCGCGAATCTCGACGCTCGCGTAGAACGCGTCGACGTCGAAATGCGCCACCAGCACGGCGTTACGCGGCCGCCGCGCCGCGCGCGATGGTGAGAATCGTCTGCATGTTGCGAAGATCATCGTCGTCGCTGCCCGGCGTCTCGAGAATCGCCGTCTTCTCGCGCAGCTCGGGACGCGCGAGCAGCGCGCGAAAACCTTCGACGCCAACGTTGCCGTCGCCGATGTGCCAGTGGCGATCCCGGTTGGCTCCGAGCGGCACTTCCGTGTCGTTGAAGTGAAAGAGATGGACGCGCTCGAGCCCGATGCACTCTGCCGCTTCGTAGACGAGGCGATCGACGCCCGCGGTTCCGTTGATCTCGTAACCGGCCGCCCATGCGTGCGCCGTATCGATACAAACGCCTAGCTGTGGGTGCTGCAGCGCGTCGATGAAGCGCCCGAGCTCTTCGATCGTTCCTCCGGCGAGGCTTCCAGCGCCGGCAGAGTTCTCCATGACGAGGAAGACGCCGGGCTCGATGCCGTTCAGCGCCGTTTCGAGTGCGCGGCAAATCGCCGCAAAGCCAGCGCTGCGGTCGCGTTTCCCGTACGATCCGAGATGCGTGTTCACGTACCGGATGCCGGCTCGTGCCGCAACGGCGAGGTCGCTCTGCAACAATCGAACGGAGCCGCTATAGATCTTCTCGTCTTCGCTCGCGAGGTTAACGAGGTACGGCGTGTGCGTCACGCAGACGTCGATGCCCGCCTCTTGTCGCAGGCGCGCGAACTCGTCGAGCGCGGGTGCGTTGATGGCCGTCGTCCTATAACTGCGCGGATTCGTGGAGAAGACTTGCATCGCGGCG
>JASHPC010000118.1 GCA_030038335.1 Vulcanimicrobiota bacterium | reverse complement strand
TCCGAAACTTTTCAAGGGAACCGTATAACCTCCGCCGAGCCAAAAGTTGCAGCGCGATGCGTTGAGGACGCTGACGCCGCAGTGGCCGTCAAAAAGAGGGAACGAGGCACGATTCTTCTGCGCCTCAATGTGCAGCGTCATTTGGAACTGTCCCGACGCATCGATCTCTCGCGCGCAGTTCAGCTTGATGGGAACCGTGATGTATCCGACGTCGGGGAGCCCGATGTCGCTGATCGCGAGATGCAGCGCAAAGTCGTCCCACGGCTTTATCCGTCCGGAAATGCCGCGAAGAACGGCTTCGAGCGCCGCCTCGAACTTGCCTGACGGTACGTCGACGAGGCGCTGGTACTCTACTTTAGGCACGCTGCACTCCGGCTTTCATTGACGCAGCATACCGTGTTGCCGAGAAGAACGTGCGACGATTGTCGTTCGCCGAAGAAGAACTTGAGAAGAGCCGCTTAGTCCGACGCGCTGCACGACAATTATAGCGAGTGATGCCGAAAATGACGCGCTATGCTGTGGGCGCGATGGTCGACACGGCAATGCGTCTCCCCGGCAGCGAACTCGACGCGAAGAAGATGCCCGGACACTGGGTTCTTGCAAGACTTGGAAAGCGCGTTCTTCGGCCCGGAGGTCTCTCGCTAACGACGCAGATGCTTGATGCGGTCGACATTACCGGAAAAGATCACGTCGTCGAGTTAGCACCCGGTTTCGGATCGACGGCAAACCTGATCCTCGCCAAACACCCCGCAACGTACATGGGGGTTGAGCGCGAGCGCGGCATTGCGACAACTCTTGCATGGCGTATTGGGACGCCGACGACGCGCGTTACGCATGGTGCGGCCGATCGAACCGAACTCCCGGCCGAGCGCGCAACCGTCGTCTGCGGTGAAGCGATTCTCACGATGCAGACGGCGGCGGCGAAACGGCGCATCGTCGCGGAGGCATTCCGGTTGTTGAAACCCGGAGGACGATATGCGATTCACGAGCTCTCGCTCGTACCGAACTCGTTGCCACTTGAGATCCGCGAAAACATCGAGCGCGAGCTTTCGGCAAGCATTCACGTCGGAGCGCGGCCTCTGACGCAAAGCGAATGGGTTTCGCTTCTCACGGACGCCGGCTTCGTCACCGATCGTGCTCTCGAAGCGCCGATGCATCTCTTGCGATTCGGCCGGCTCCTCGAAGACGAGAGCCTTCCGCGCACGCTTCGCTTCCTCGCGAACGTCGCCACGCACGGCGTAGAACGCCGGCGGGTCGTGGAAATGGCATGAATATTCAATCGCTACGAGCGACATCTCGGCACGATTGCGATTATCGCCCGCAAGCCGTAGCGCGCCTTCGCCGGTTCTTCCTAAGCAGATGATACTATCGTTTCGCTATGGTCGACGTACGTCTCGAACGCGCTACGACGCTTCCTGGACGACTGACGTTCGAAGCGCTCTGCGCCATCATCGACGAGATACAGCGCGGGGACGACGCGTGGCAGGGCTTCGCTCTGCACGCGGAGCTGAGCGCCGCGCACCTTCCCGACGTCGGTGAAGTCTCGGTTCCCGTCGCGATCCACTCGTTTCCCGCCGATCCTCACGCCCTGCGACGTGAAATCACGATAGAGGCGGCGCGTCACACGGAGGCCTTTCCACGGTTCCGTGGCCGCCTCTCCGTTTCGCAAGAGAACCCCCACGGCTGCGTTCTTCATCTCGACGGAGGTTACGACGTTCCGTTGCACGCTTTCGGCGCGTTGGCCAATGCGATGCTCGTTCGCGGCCTTGCTGTGCGCACGCTCGAGAACTTTTTGCACGACCTCGAGGCGGCGTGCCGGACACGAATCGAGAGCAGCGAAAGCGAAATCTTGCGGCATTCCCTCTTCCAACACGGTTGAACGCACGTTGAAAAAGATTTTCGTTGCTTTCGACGACTCTCCGTGCTCGCATACCGCGCTCGCCACGGCACTGAGCCTGGCCAAGGCCGAAGCTGCGAGCGTTACCATCTGCACCATCGTCGATCCCATCGACGTCGCGGGCAAAGAGGCTCCCGCCGTGCCGAACGACGCGGCGTTAGACAATGCTCGCACGCAAGCACGAGCGAGCGTCGATGCGGCCGTCGCGCGTGGTCGCGCCGATGGCGTTCTCTGCGAGGGGATCGTTGGTGAAGGCGATCCGGCATACGAGATCGCGCAACGTGCCGGCAGCATCGGTGCCGATTTTATCGTGATGGGAACGCACGGCCGCAGAGGCCTGCCTCGGCTACTACTTGGCAGCGTCGCCGAAACAGTCCTACGATCAGCACACGTTCCGGTCATCGTCGTTCACGCGTAGCGCGGCACACGTCCGTTTCTCGGAATTTTCATTGGAGTTTCTCGCGCGTCGTATAGCATGGCCGCGGAGGTACTTCTGATGCTCTACACTGACACCGACAAAACGCTCCGAGAAGCCGTGTTCTCAGCTCTCGACGATGAGCCACGCCTCGATGCCGGAAAGGTCGGCATCGCGGTCGAGGACGGCGTCGTAACGCTGTCCGGAACGTTGCCCACCTTTACGGAGAAGTGGGCTGCCGAAGAATCCGTAAAAAACGTGAAGGGCGTTCGCGGCATTGCAAACGAGCTGCGCGTCGAGCTGGCCGGCATGCACGTACGCGACGACGCCGACATCGCGAAGACCATTGTCGAAGTCTTGCGTTGGAACGACACCTTGCCTTCGACGATCCAAGCGGAAGTGCACGACGGCAACGTAACGCTGCATGGTGAGGTCGAGTGGGCCTATCAGCGGCAAGACGCGCTCGACGCCGTGCGTAACGTCGTGGGCGTTCGCAACATGCGCCTGGACATCTCGATCCAGCCGCGTGAGGTCGACGCCGTCGAGCTGCGCCGGAAGATTGCAAGCCGCTTTCAGCGTCTCGCGGCGCTCGACACGAAGAACGTCAACGTGAAGGTCGACCGCGGTGGTGTCGTCACGCTATCGGGCATCGTTTCGAGCCTCGCAGAAAGCGATGAAGCCGAGTCGGCGGCGTTCTCGATACGCGGAACGACACTCGTCTGCAACGAGCTGCGAGTGTCGGACGAGGAATGGTAGACAACGCCGCTTCTTCCTCGATCGTGGTCGCAATCGACGGCTCGGTTTTCTCGGACCGAGCCGTTGACGCCGCGGTCGAGGTAGCGCGTGCGTTCAACGCGGAACTTCTCCTCTGCCATGCCATCGACACCGCGAAGGCTGGACGCATGACGTTGGGCGACCCCGCTCTTCTCGAAGGGTCGTACAAAGCGCTCGAAGAGGATGGAGATGCGTTCTTGCGCGACGCGAGCGAGCGCGTGACACGAGCCGGCGGTCGCGCAAGGACAAAGCTCGTCTATGGAGATCCCGCCGACGAAATATCGAACGTCGCAAGGCACGAACGCGCAAGGATGATCGTCGTTGGAACGCATGGCCGGGCCGGCATTTCTCAGTTGCTTTTGGGCAGCGTCGCCGCCGGTATCGTGCGAAACGCGGCTGTTCCCGTCATGGTAGTTCCGCCTACCGGAGAGGCGCGTCGTTAACGGAGGCGCCAAAGGACCGCAACGACCACCGATGAAGCGCCCGTCATGCCCTCTGCTGGTAACGTCGCAACCGAGTACCTCTTTATTAAGGCGTGCAGACGCGAACCCGTTCCGCGCACTCCTATCTGGTTGATGCGCCAAGCCGGTCGTTATCTTCCAGAATACCGCTCGTTGCGCGATCGTTTTTCCTTTTTAGATCTGTGCCGAAACTCGGATGCCGCGGCCAAGGTGACGGTCAACACGGTTCGCAGGCTCAACGTTGATGCTGCGATCGTCTTTGCCGACATTCTTCTTCCTCTGCTGCCCATGGGTCTCGGACTAACATACGAGAAAGGCGACGGTCCGCGTGTAGCGCGCACGGTGCGTAGCGCAGCCGACGTCGATGCCCTTCATCACGTCAGCGTTCACGAGTCGCTTAGTTTCGTCGCGCAGACCGTGCGTCTCGTTCACCGCGAGCTCCACGGCGAAGTGCCGGTCATTGGTTTCGCGGGCGCTCCGTTCACCGTTGCTTCGTATGTCATCGAAGGCGGAGGGTCGCGCAACTACGTCGCGACCAAATCATTGATGTACCGCGATTCGGCTACGTGGCATCGATTCATGGATATCATCGCGCGTACGACGGCCGAGTATTTGAATATGCAAATCGACGCCGGCGCGCACGTCGTCCAGTTGTTCGACAGTTGGGCGGGTGCGCTTTCGCCGCAAGACTACAGGAGATTCGCGCTTCCGCACTCCCGCGCGGTGATTGACGCGCTGCGACCCGGAACGCCGGTGATTCACTTCGGCACGATGACGGGAAGCCTGCTTCCTGACATGCGCGCCGCGGGTGGTGACGTCATCGGCTTGGACTGGCGCGTAGACTTGGATGAGGCGTGGTCGCGGTTGGGGTACGGCGTCGGAGTGCAAGGTAACCTGGATCCAGCGCTGCTCTTTGCCGATCGACAGACGATCGACGACGCCGTGCGCGATATTCTTCGTGGCGCGGGAGGACGACCCGGACACATCTTCAACCTCGGCCATGGCATTCTGCCGGAGACGCCCGTCGACAATGTACTCCACCTCGTAGAAGCCGTGCACGAGTTCTCAGCGCGATGATCGGTCACGTTGTGCTGTTGGGCTTCGGCGGTCCATCGAGCCCTGCGGACATTCGTCCCTTCCTGGATCGCGTCTTACGCGGACGGCCAATATCCCCACAACGCTACGAAGACGTTGTCGCTCACTACGAGCGTATCGGCGGAAAGTCGCCGTTCAACGAACTCACGCAGCGTCAGGCGAGCGCGCTTCAGCAGATGCTGCGTGAGCGCGGCGTCGATGTCCCGGTGCGCGTCGCCTATAAAAACGCCGCACCGTTCATCGAAGACGTCGCAGCGGAGCTCGCGGCGTCGGCCACGGGCACCTGCGCGGTCGTGCTTGCGGCGCACCAGAGCGAAGCCAGTTGGGACAAATACGTGGGAGCGCTGCCGAACGCCACGTACGCGCCTCCTTTCTTCGAGCATCCAAAGTTCATTCGAGCGCACGTGGAACGCCTGCGCGATGCACTCGAGAGACTGGGCAAAACGGCGGCAGATGATGCGACGCTGATCTTCACCGCGCACAGCATACCGCAAGCGATGGCCGATCGTGGACCGTATGTTGCGCAGTTGGAACGGTCTGTATCGCTTATCGTCGAGGAGTTGCAAGCGCCATCGTTTTACATAGCGTACCAGAGTCGCAGCGGTTCGCCGTCGCAACAGTGGTTGGAGCCGGATGTTCGTGACGTACTGCGAGCGCTGCCGGCACAGGGAGTGCGAGAGGCGATCGTCGCGCCGGTTGGCTTTCTCTGCGACCACGTCGAGGTGCTTTATGACCTGGACGTAGATGCCGCAAGCGTTGCGCGCGAGGCAGGCGTGCAGATGGAGCGCGTCACCGCGCTCAACGACCACCCGCTTTTCATCGAGATGCTTGCGGACCTCGTGCAGCAGTGCGTCACATAGCGATTCTCGGCGGCGGCGTTGCCGGTTTGGCGGCGGCGCATCGTGTCCAAGAACTCGCGCGCGAGCGCGGTGTCGCAGTGGACGTGGCGCTTTACGAGCGTGCGGAAAACGCCGGCGGCTGCGTCCGCACGTTACATGAGGACGGCTTTACGATGGAACTCGGCCCCGATTCGCTGCTAATCGATAAACCTGCAATAGCGCGTTTGATCGAAAGACTTCAACTGAGCGGTGAGATCGTCGAGATGCTGCCTGAGTTCAAGGGTGCATGCGTCGTGCATCGCGGCACGCTGCGCCGCATTCCGCCGGACTTCCGTCTCTTCACGCCGAGGTCCATTCCCGCATTGCTCGCCAGTGGCATCTTCAGCCCCGCCGGCGTCGCGCGGGCAGCAATGGAGCCGCTCGTTCGCAGACGCGAGGACGTCGGCGACGAGAGCGTCGCTTCTTTCGTAACGCGCAGACTCGGCCGCGAGGTGCTCGATCGGCTCGCGCAGCCTCTGATCGGAGGCATCTACTCCGGCGACCCGCAACGTCTCTCGATGCGCGCCGTTCTCCCGCAGCTTCTCGACATCGAGCAGCGGTACGGCAGTCTGATACGCGGAATGCGAAATGCAAGCGAAGCGGGCGCGCCGGTGCGTCTCGTAAGCTTGCGGCGCGGCTTAGGTTCGCTCGTCGATGCGTTATGCGCGCGGCTCGGCACCGCCGTTCGTGCGAACGCTGACGTTACCGCGCTTTCGTATTCCGAAGAGTCGTGGAAGATTGCCTTGGCAAACGGAGAGATGCACGACGCAAGCGCAGTCGTGAGCGCGCTGCCCGCATACGCTACGGCTGCGCTGATCCGCGCTCACGATGCGCGGCTCTCTGGGTTCCTCGAGCGCATCCGCTACAACTCGATCGCAACGATAAACCTGATCTACGATTCCGGCGCCGGAAAGGCGTTGCCGCGCAGCAGCGGATTCGTCGTGCCGTTCGTCGAGCATCGATCGATTACCGCCGCGACGTTTACCACGCAAAAGTATCCGCAGAGAGCTGCCGGCAATACGTTGCTCATGCGCGCGTTCAGCGGCGGCGCGCTGCAGCCGCAGCTCGTCGAACTGCAGGATCTGGAACTGCAGGACTTGGCGCACCGCGACCTGGCAGCGCTCGCCGGCGTTTCGGAACCGCCCCGCAGCAGCGTCGTACAGCGCTGGCACCGCGCACTCCCGGAGTACGGCGTCGGACACGTGGAGCTCGTCGCGTCGATCGCGGAGCGCGCCGCCGCGTTACCCGGATTTGCTCTCGCTGGCTCTGCCTATCGCGGAGTCGGTATTCCCGACTGTGTCGCGTCGGGCGAGGAAGCTGCCGAGTCGGTATTTCAATGGATATGTCGCAGTCCTTCGTCATCCGTTGATGACTGCTGAATGATGATTCCAGCTGGGGCTCGCGCGAAGGGCGAGGTTATACGCCCATAGCGTCCGCTGCGGCTTGCTCGTCACGGAACGAAGCACCGCGCTGCAAGAACTCCGTGACACGCTCGGCACCGATGTTATCGGTTAACAACGCGATGGTGTTGTCGTACTCTTGCTGTTCGGTATACTCGCGGGGAGTAGACGTGCTCGCAAGAGACGCGGTCGTAAACCCGAGAAGAAGCGCCGCGCGCTCAAAGTCGCCGCGTATGGCGGCGATCGCGGCAACATGTTGAATGGAAGCGGCGATAAACGGCCTAACTTGGAGATCGAGCGACTTTCTAAGCGCCTTTATCGCCAGGTTGTGGGCTTCGTCTGTTTCACCGATGGAGATGAGATATGCAGACAGGTTCATCAACGTGATGCTCAGCGCGCTTGAGTCTCGGCGGATCGTTTGCTCGCGCGTGATCAGTTCTCTGCTAAGCTCAATCGAACGCGCTACATTTCCGATCCTGAACTCGGACTCGGCTAGGTTGCTCATGACAACGGTGACGGTTCGCTCGTCGCCCTGAATTCTTGCTGCAGCGAGAGCCTCTGAATAGCGGTCGCGTGCAAGTTTTGCGTCGCCCCTCCAAAGCGCGTTACGAGCCAGGCACGTAAGAGCAATGTTCGCAAGTCGCCGATCGTCCAGCCTCCTGAAGTAGGAGTAGACCTCGTTCAACTCCACGTCTCCACGGTCCAGTTCGCTCAACCGCGTGAGCGCTTCACCGTGGCTGAGTTTGGCGTACATCGCACCCCGTTCGTCGTGTAACTCCACGAAGATGCTCTCCGCGCGCGCTGCGGAATCTCGCATCTTGGCCCAGCTAAAATCCGACAGGCGAGCGTTAACGTTCCAGAGATTTGCGCGAGTCCGCGCACTTAGCGACTCTTCCTCAATGAGCAGAGTTTCGGTGTAACGCAGGCCCTCTGCACGGATGCCGAGCTCACGCCATAATCCGACGAGTGCACATGTCAGAGCGGCTCCGAGCTCGAGATCCTGTTTTTCTCCGATCCCCCAGTCGAGCGCGGTCCGAAAATTATCGAACTCCGACTCGAGAGGAGCAAGCCAGGTACGCGTTGGCGTTGTGCCCCAGCTTCTTTCCGCATCTCGCGCAATCTGTAAAAAGTACTCCGCGTGCACTCTGCGCATGCGTTCCCGCTCTCCGCTTGCCGCAAGTTTCTCCACCGCGTACTGACGAGTCGATTCGAGCAGCCGATAACGCAGCTTAGCACCCGAGATCAGCGCATCATCGAGCTCTGCGGTGACGAGAGACTTGTCGACGAGCGAGGTCAGCACGTCTACGACATCCCACGACGGCAGCTCGTCTCCGCTGCAAACGCTCGTTGCAGCATCCAAGGTCCAGCCGCCGCTAAAGACCGCCACACGACGCAACAGCACTTGCTCGACCGGCGAGAGAAGGTCGTAACTCCAGTCGATTAGAGCGCGCATCGTTTGTTGCCGAGGAAGAGCGGTACGGCTGCCTCCGGTGAGAATGCGAAAGCGCTCGTCGAGCCGAGCGAACAGCTCACCGACGTCGAGCGCGCGAACGCGCGCCGCGGCAAGCTCGATGGCCAGCGCGATGCCGTCGAGACGGCGGCAAATCTTGCCTACGGTCACAGCGTTCTCTTCCGTTAGTTCGAAGGAATCCGCAGCCGCCTTAGCACGATCGGCGAACAGCGCAATGCCCGATTCTTCGTCAAGCGATGCGACGCGATGGACAGTTTCGCCGGCGATCTTCAGTGCCTCCCGGCTGGTCGCAAGAATGCGAATTTGCGGCGAACCGCGGAGAACTTTCTCGATGATCTCGGCAGCCGGGTCGACGAGGTGCTCGCAGTTGTCAATAATGAGCAACGCGTGCTTCGGCCGTAGCGCCCCGAGAAGCGCTTCGAGCAAAGGCCTGTCACCGCTCGCCTGGACACCAAAGAGCGGCGCAATTTCGTTGAGGATCAGTGTGCCATCCGAGAGCGGGGCCAGCTCGATAAACCACACGCCGTCTTGATAGCGATCGAGAAGATCTGCGCCGACCTGTAACGCAAGGCGGCTCTTACCGACGCCGCCCGTTCCGACCAGCGTGACGAGGCGATGCGGACCCAGTAGATCGACGATGCGTTGTATTTCGGTTTCGCGCCCGACGAACGAAGTGAGTTGCAGAGGCAGATTATTGGGAAGCACGTCAAGCGACCGCAGCGGGAAGAATTTCTGCGGCAGGTCAGGCGCGACGAGCTGGTACACCTGTTCTGGCTGCGCAAGATCTTTAAGCCTATGTAGGCCAAGGTCACGCAGAGCTGTCTGCGCTGGCATCTCGCCCTGCGCTAAGTCCGCTGCCGCGCCCGAGACGAGCACTTGTCCGCCGTAGCCGACTGCAAGCAGTCTAGCGACGCGATTGACGCTTGGACCGAAGTAATCGCCGCCGCGTTCATCCGCGTGCCCAACATGGACGGCCATGCGCACCTTCAGGCCGCCGACGGTCGAGAAATCTTCCTTGGCGAGATCGCGCTGCGCTTCTAGTGCCGCGGCGATAGCCGCAGGCACCGTGTGGAATACTGAGCAACACCCATCCCCCAGCGGCTTGAAGACGACGCCGCCGATTCTCTCGATCGCTCCATGAACGATCGCATCGTGCCGCGCAACCGCGGCAGACATCGAGCCAGCATGAGCTTCCCACAGTTGCGTGCTGCCTTCGATATCCGTGAACAAGAAGGCAACGGTACCACTTGGTAAAGCGCGTCCGTCGGCGCTCGAATTTTCGAGCATGCTGGCGTCCCATTATCGGAAGGAATTACTCGACTCCTGCAGGTGCAGGAGCGATGGCTAGCACTGCGCTAGGCCAGCGCCGCCTTCCACGCGAATCCTCCGCGCATGGCGCTTCCGGTAGAGGTAGTGGGCGCGTGGGCAACCGTTGCGACCGCGTGCGTCATCGGCGCGAGCGCAGTGGCCGCTCTGGTGCAGCTTCGTCACATGCGCGCGGGAAATCAGCTCGAGGCGCTACTGGCGATACAACGCGATTTTCAGCGGCAAGACCTTCAGGCTGCGATACGGTACGTTCAAGAACCGCTTGCAAAGAAGCTGGAGGACTTCGAATATCGCAAGGAGCTCGAGAAGACGGGCTTCGTCGACGCGACCGTTCACCCGGAGCTCGTCGTCTGTAACTGGTTCAACGAGATCGGCACGCTCGTCAAGCACAGACTTGTTGCCGAAGAACCTTTCATGGATCTCTTCGCACGCCTCATTGTTCATTGCTGGGCTCACGTTGCTTCGGCGGTTGCGATCATGCGACGCACCCGTGGCGATTTCCAGTATCACGACTTTGAATTCTTAGCGGCGCATGCGGCAAGATGGGTCGACGCGCATCCTCACGGAAACATGCCGCGAGCGTTTCAGCGCGAATCGCTGCCCGATCGCTGGCGCGAGACGGACCTCCGCACCGAAACGAGCAAGTAGCGCGATGCGGCCGACGGTCCATCCGGCCGGTACGGTTACCTTCCTCTTCTCCGACATCGAGGGCAGCACGCAGCGCTGGGAGCGCAACGCGGAAGCCATGTCTGCCGCGTTGCAGCGACACGACGCGCTGATGCGTGAGTCGATCGAGGCGCACGGCGGCTACGTCTTCAAGGTGATCGGCGACGCGTTCTGCGCCGCGTTCGTGACGGCGCCGGATGCGCTCGCCGCGGCGGTCCGCGCGCAACGCGCTCTCTCCGCCAGCGACTTTTCGAGCGTTGGTGGCCTGCGCGTACGCATGGCGCTCCACACGGGCAAAGCAGAGGACCGCGACGGCGACTACTTCGGACAAACCGTGAATCGCGTCGCGCGCCTGCTCGCAATCGGCTACGGAGGCCAAGTGCTCGTCTCGGGCACGACCGCCGATCTGCTCCACGATTCCATGCCCGCCGAACACGCGCTACGTGACCTCGGATTGCACGGTCTCAAGGATCTCTCGCACGCCGAACGCGTCTTTCAAGCGCTCGCGCCGCAACTCAACGACGTGTTTCCCGCCCTACGCTCGCTGGAACGGCTCCCGAATAATCTTCCGGCGCAACTGACGTCCTTCGTTGGGCGCGAGAAAGAAGTAGAGGAGATCGCCTCGCTCCTCGCACGCGGATCGCTCGTGACCCTTACCGGTCCCGGTGGCGTCGGCAAGACGCGTTGCGCGCTTCAGGCCGGCGCGAAGCTGCTCGAGACGTATTCCGACGGCGTCTGGCTCGTAGATCTCGCGCCCGTCTCCGACCAGTCACTTGTAACGAGCACGATCGCGCGCACGCTCGGCCTTCGCGAAACGTCGGATCGTCCGCTCGTCGAAACGATAACCGAGTTTCTTGCCCGTCAGCACCTCTTGCTCGTTGTCGACAACTGCGAGCACGTTCTGACGGAAGCGCGCAATGCGATCGTCGCGATTGCGCAGCGATGTCCGGACGTGCGCATCGTTGCGACGAGCCGGGAGCCGCTCAACGTGAGCGGCGAACACGTTTTTCGCCTTCCGTCTCTTGGCGAGTCGGAATCGGTCGCGCTCTTCGCCGACCGCGCGCACGCCGCCGACGCGCGCTTCGCACTCACGGAGGCCAACGCGCCGTTCGTGAGCGCCATAGCATCCCGCCTCGATGGCATCCCGCTCGCGCTCGAGCTCGCAGCGGCGCGCGTGAAAGTGCTCTCCGCGCAGCAGATCGCCGCGCGTCTCGACGAGCGCTTTCGAGTTCTCACCGGCGGCGATCGCAGCGCGCTTCCTCGACGGCAGACGCTGCGCGCGGCGATCGACTGGAGTTACGATCTACTCGAGCCGCGCGAGCGCGTGCTCTTCGCTCGACTCGCAATCTTTGCAGGTGGATGGTCTCTAGAAGCCACCGCCGAGGTGTGCGGCGAGCCTGACGGAGGCGGCGACTGGGAGATTCTCGATTCACTGCAGGCGCTCGCCGACAAATCGCTTGTCGTCAGCGAGCTCGTCGGTGGCGATCGCCGGTACCGCATGCTGCAGACGATGCGCGAGTACGGACTCGAACGCTTGCGCGGCTCGGGTGAGGCGGAGCAGATCGCGCAACGCCACGCGCGGTTCTACGCTCGCTGGGCGGCGAGCATCGCACCCATCGTCGACGCACTCGAGGACGAGCAGTGGAAGCACCTCTGTATCGCGGAGATCGACAATCTCCGAGCCGCAATCGACTGGACGCTCTTCGCGCACCACGACTCCGCGACGGGCATCGCGTTGCTCGCGGAGTTGGAATGGCCTGAAATCGTCACGTCGCCGCAGGAAGCCCTGCGCTGGTACGAACGCGCGGCAGAGGAAAGCGCCGCGATGCCGGATGCTACCGCGCACGCGCGGATCCTTCGCCACCGCAGCGACCTCGAGTGGCTTGCGGGACGTCCGCTCGCGCAACGCGAGCACGACGCATTGCAAGCCGTCGAGGTCGCGCGCACGGCGAACGACGCAAACCTCGCCGCTCGCGCGCTCGCAATTCTCGGCGCATGTTACCGATGGGCCGGCAGATTTGACGAAGCGGAGGCCGCATTCACCGAAGCGTACGCGAATCCCGAACTTCTCTCGCGCCTGAACGCAAACGTCGTGTTGCGCACGTGGGCCGTCGCGGATCTGCAGCGCGGCGACATCGAGCGAGCGCGACGACGGTTCGTGGAAGTGACTCGTTCGGAACGACCGGGAAGCGAGGCGCACGCGAGCGCGTTGCTCAACGTCGGCGAACTCGAGTATGCAGCCGGCAACATCGATGCCGCACGCGACGCAGCAAATCGTGCGCGCGAAACCTACGCGTCTCTCGGCTCCGTCTACCTCGTGCCCGTCCTGTCGAATCTCGCGGCGTATGCGATGGCTGCCGGCGATATTGAGGATGCACGCACGTGTCTGCGCGCGGCGCTGGAGATTCGCCGTGGGTCGGGGCGTTGGCTCGTGACCGTTCTAGAGCATCATGCGCTGTTTGCCGCATTGCAGCAGGATCACGAGCGCGCAGGCCGGCTGCTTGGTTTCACCGACGCGAAGTATCGAGCCCGTGGCGAGCTTCGTCAGAACACGGAGCGACGCGGCTACGCGCGCCTGTGGGAAATCCTCACGGCCCACTTCGCGGCACCCGATCTCGAAGTCGTGCTCATCGCGGGCGGGCGGTTAACCGACGAGCAGGCATTCGCCGAAGCAAGTGCGATACATGAACGTACTCAGGATTCCGGCGGTCTTCCGCTAAAGGAGAGCGATACTCATGGCTGACGCAAGGTCCGATGCTTTACAAGCTCTGCGCGAGCACGGCAACTCGATCGACGCGCTTCATCGTAAGCTCGCGGCGATGCCGGGGGCCAATCAGCAGCGCCTCTCGGCTGCCGTTGCAAAATACAAGGCCGCGCACGCGGCGTTCCAAGACGACGCGCTCGAGTGCATCGGGAGCTGAACGCTCGTTACGAACGCTTCGCGGAAAGCATCGATTCGAGCGCGGTTCCGATCGGAACGCCTAGACCCGTGCAGGGATTCCATCCAGCCGCGCTTTGAAATCGATCGTTGCCGCCAGATGTAATCGCGCGAAACGCAGAGCTGCCTTGCGCGTCGTAAAGCAGCGGCGCAAAGAACCCGAGCGCATGCCCTAGCCGCTGTGCGAGGCGCGCGCTCAGTGCCGCCCACAACGGTGCCACGGCGCTCGTGCCCCCCATCGCAAACTGCGTTCCTTCTACGTACACGCAATATCCCGGCATTGCGTCAGCGGAAACGTCGGGAACGCCGCGTCCAACTCGCACCCCGTAACCGTCTGCGACAGCGGCCGCATCGCCTTGCCACGGCGGAACTCTGAAGCGCTCGCTGAAACCACCGCCGGTTCTCGGCCAGGCGATCTCTTCGCCAGTATCATCCGCGATCTGCGTTCCGCCGCATGCATGTGCGAACGGACTCGACGCCGGCGCGAGCACGTGCGCGGCGCCGCTCGCGTCGAGCTCGGCACCGTTATCGCCGGACGCGCAAAAGACGCTGACGCCCGCGAGCGCAGCAGTTGTGAGGAGCTCATCCGCAACGGCAAGCGCACCCGGCGTCCATACGTGCTCGGCAAGCCCTATGCTGACAGAGAGGATCGAAGGACGACTCTCTTCGTCGAAAATCGCGCTTCGCATCGCGTCGAGGAGTCCACGCTCGTCGTCGGGCGCGGCATAAACGACGATCTGAGCGCCCGGCGCGTGTTCGGCAACGACCTGCGTGTCAATCGCAGACTCGAGATCTTTCGCCGTTTCGACGGCGTGCTTGAGTTCGGCGTTGTCGACGCGTTTGACGATGGGCGTCTTTGCGCTGACGCCCTGTCTCTGCATGCAGAGCATAAAGTCTTCCGGCTTGAACTCACCGCGCAACTGCACGATCGCGACAGTCTGCCCCGAGCCGTCGCCATCGGGAAACGCGTAGCGCGCGATGGTGTCGCCTACCGACGGCGGCGTCGCTTTCGGCTGAATGTGGCCGATTGCGTGCGAGCGTGGCCACTGCTCGATGCCAAAAACGCCCTGCACTATCTCGGCGATCTCGGGCGGCGCGTGCAGCGATCCGTAGCGATGTCGAAAGCGGCGCTTATCCGCAAGTTCGCAGATGCCGGCAGTCGCTCCGAAGGCCTTTACGAAGTCTCGTATCGAGCCCGCCAACGTAACCGCCCGCCAGTGCGTCGCAACCGCTTCGATGCCGAAGCGGACGCAGTAGCGTCGAAGCACGTCGACGTCACCAGCGTCGGCGCTCGTCTTCGCCAGCAACTCGCCTCTATCGACGTACTGCCGCTCCGCCGGAAGCGTCGCGCCGAGTTGCGTTGCGCGCTCGACGTCGACCTTGCCGCCGCGGCGCGGTCGCAGCCATGCCGTGACGAGGACGTCCGCGTCGCCGAGTTCCGCAGCCGGCGTCGCGCCGGGCCACGCGGCTCGGAACGTCTGCGGAATCGCAACCGGCTCGCTTCCTCTCACGAGTCTCCGGATGGTTCGGCACGGACGTCGAATCCTTTACGTTCCCGAAAAGCCCAGAACCGCGAGACGTGATGGCTCTTTGCCCGCTACGTCCTGAGATGAACACTTGCAGCATGGGCGGTGCGTCGGCAAAAGAGTATTGGGAGCGGCGTTTCGAAGGCGGCGTCTCTCTTGCAAGCGTCGGATGGTGGGGATTCGGCGAGCCTTTCAACCGCTGGATGTACGCAGTCCGCCGCCGCATTTTCTTGCGCTGCTTGCGACCGTTTGCCGTCGAGGGAATGAACGTGCTCGACGTCGGCTCGGGTAGCGGCTTCTACGTCGAGCGATGGCGCGAACTCCGTGCGCTTGCCACCGCGTCGGACATGACGACTGCAGCGGTTGAAGCGTTGCGCGAGCGCGTGAACGCTTTCGCCGTGCAGCTCGACATCGGCGAACCCGAAGTGCATCTCGGACGGCAGTTCGATGCAATCTCCATGATGGACGTGCTCTTCCACATCGTCGACGATGGGCGCTATTACCGAAGCTTTCGCAACGCCGCCGCGTTGTTGCGTCCCGGCGGCTTGCTCGTGTTCAGCGAGAATCTCTTGCACGGACCGGCGATCGCACACGAGCACCAGGTCAGCCGTTCCATGGACCAAACGATGAAGGCCGTCAGCGATGCCGGCTTCGCCGTAGTCGTCAGACGACCGATGTTCGTGCTCATGAATACGCCTCTCGACAGCCGCTCCCCGGCATTGAGGCGTTACTGGCGCGGGCTCGAACGCATAATACGCCACGAGCCGACGCACGGATACGCGACTGGCGCTGTGCTCTTTTGGCCGGAGCTCATCGCGACGAACACCCTTGTTGAGGGACCGTCTACCGAACTAGTGATCTGCCGCCGGCGTTGATTCTCGGCTAGAGGGCGAGCATCGGAAATCGAGAAGTCGAATCGCGTCGTGAATCAACAACTACCGCAGAATTTCAAGAATAACGAGGACGTGAAATACGGCGCGCTGCGCGTCGTCGATATTCCAGCCGAGATCTCCGCGCACGCTCCGTGGTTCAACCAGACGCTGACGACGGTGAACGATGCCGTCGTACGCATCGGACTCTTCGAAGGAGACTTTCCCTGGCACAAGCACGACGAACAGGATGAGTTCTTTCTCGTGCTCGACGGCACGATATGGCTCGACGTCGATGGCCAAAGCCCGGTCGAGCTGCACGAACATCAAGGGTTCACGGTACCGAAGGGCACGTTCCACAGACCGCGTTCTCCGCAGCCTTCCGCAGTACTCATGGTCGAATCGGTCGGCATCGTTCCAACCGGCGACTGACGCCACCGTACGTGTACGAACGCTTTCTCGCGCTGCACCAAGGTTCGGAGCCGTTCGTCATGCCGAACGCGTGGGACGGTGCTTCCGCCGTTCTTCTCGAACGCGAAGGATTTCTCGCACTCGGCAGTACCTCGTTCGGGATTGCGCTCGCAATGGGAAGACAGGACGGGCGCCACGCCGTTGCGCGCGACGACGCGATCGCAAATGCGGTGCTGCTCTCGCGCGTGACCGGTTTGCCCATCAACGGCGACCTCGAAGACGGCTTCGGCCCTAGTCCGAACGATTGCGTCGACACGGTGAACGCAGCCATCGCGGCCGGGCTCGCGGGCGTCGGCATCGAGGACACGACGGCAGATCCTGCGCGCCCGATACACGAATACGACGCCGCCGTGGCTCGCGTCAAAGCCGCCGCAGATGCGGCCCGCGGGCGCATCGTTCTCACGGGGCGCACCGACAACTTTCTACACGGGCGTTCAGATCTCGACGACACGGTTCGCCGGCTTGCCGCATTTGCGGAAGCGGGCGCAGACGTGCTCTACGCGCCGGGGCTGCCCGACGCCAATTCCATTGCCGCCGTCGTGCGCGCGGTTGCGCCGAAGCCCGTCAACGTTCTTGCGGGGCTCGGAAACAATGTCACGTTTGCGTCGCTCGCCGCCGCCGGCGTTCGCCGCATCAGCATCGGCGGCGGCGTCTATCGGTGCGCGATGACGGCGGTCGTCGACGCTGCCAAAGCGTTTCGCCGTGGCGACTTCACGCCGCTCGAGCGTGCCATTCGCGGAAGCGAGATCGCGACGCTGCTCCCGCCCGGCCCCGGCTAGCTACTGCTGCAGATGCGCATAGAGAAATGCCTTGCGGAATCCAGTCATCGGCACTCCCGTCGAGAATGAGCAGCGGCGTGCTGATGTTCGGACTTCTCCCACTACACGCGGGATAGTACGCGACGACTGCGCGCAATCTGGGAACCGGAGGCGGAGCAGATTGAGAGAGCGGATCGATGCGGCGACACGTACGGCTGCTGCCCGAGCCACGTGAGCGCGGCGGCCGCATATTGCACCGCGTTGCGAATCGCCCCGGCGCCTGCGCCGCATGCGTTGCGCAACCCTTGCGGCTTCAGCAGGTCGACGGCAAGTGCGACGTATCCCGCACTGCTGAGTTCGTCTGCAGTCGAGGTTTCGAGGGATCCAAGCCCTTCGCATCCGTGAAGAATGACGACGCAGGAATCGTAATCGTGTCGGCGCGCGCTACGACGCACGCACACGCAAAAAGCGAACTTAATAAGAAGACGACACGGTGAAGTGGAGGAATCACGAAGCGCTCCTCCTCTCTCGGACGTTGCCCGAGACGTTACTTAGACTTCGCTACGAAGACGCGGCACCACCCGTTCGGACTGATCGCACCCTGTACGAGGTCGCACGTTCCAGGACCCGTCGGCGGTTTGCCGGGATGAAAAACACGACAGTGCAAGCATCGTTCGTCGCCGTGCGGGAACGACTGGTAGCCGAGTTTTTCTTTCGTTTCCTTTGAGTATGCGATGGCGCTGCCGCACAGCCGGGCAAATGCCGGCAGTACGATCAGACCACTCAAAGCCGTTCGCCGCGTTACCGTCGAGCGGTTACTTTTCATACGAGGGCCTACTCTGGCAAGCGCAGCCCCACCTGCCCGCGCGGGCAGGACTACCGGTTCGGTTTCTTCTCGTGAAGCATTACCATGTTGCCGTCGGGGTCGCGGACGGATGATATCCGGCAATTTTGCAAGACCTCCGGCTCTTCCGACACGATGCCCCGCTCCGTCAATCGCGCACGGTATGCGTCCAGATCGGCGATCTCGATCGCAAGCGACTGCGCGGTTCCCGGCTTTCCGACTTGCTCGAAGTTGCCGATGCCGAACGTCGTGCCGTCGACGTCGAACTCGACCCAATACGCGGACTCGAGGCCTTCCTTCTTCAGCCCGAGGTCATCTTCATAAAAATGCACGGCGCGATGAATATCGGTTACGGGATACATCGCGAATGCCACATTTCGCACGGACATGCCCATTGCTTCGTGCGGCAGTCAGCTCACCCTCCGCGCGATGCGTCAGAGTTTTGCGCGTACGCCAGAGCTCCGCTCACGGAGAGCAGAGCTCTACTGCTGCCACGACGCCGGAAAACTGCAGACCAACGAGGCGCATCATATCGTCACGGCGCATCGTCGCCCAGAAGCCGAGCGCGAGCACGGCGAGCATCCCAAGCTGTGCGACGTGCCAGACGTTCATGGCAAGCGATGCACGAGGAGCGCACCCTCTTCGAACTCGACGACGAATGCATTCGGCGGGGGCGCTACCGAAAGCGTAACGAGTGCGCGTCGCAGCGCGTCGTCTTCGCTGTCACCTCCAGATTCGAACGCGAATCGCTGCAATGAACCTTCGATTGCTTTTCGCGTGAGGAGCGAGCGCACGATTGCGCGTGCGACCATGGCGCAGTCGCGCGGGACCCGGGCAATAGCCGACAGGACGGCGAGCAGATGCGAGTACCGCGGTGCGCTATGGGTTGCGCGCGAACGTACGGCAAATGCCGCCGCGATAAGTCCGGCAGCAACTCGTCGCGCCTCGTCGTTTGGGCATCGCTGCAGTCATACCCGTTGGATACAAAAAGGCGTGGCGTGGGCAAGCTCGGTACGTAGTGTACGTCTGGATCCGCGGTTTTTTCAAAGGACTCGGCCCCGGTTTGATCTCGGGAGCGGCCGACGACGACCCTTCGGGCATTTCGACGTACTCCGTCGCCGGCGCCGCGACTGGCTACTCGCTGCTTTGGGTG
>JASHPC010000117.1 GCA_030038335.1 Vulcanimicrobiota bacterium | reverse complement strand
CACTGGCGGCGGACCGGCGAACAACTCGTCGGCAGGCACGTCGGGATTCATCAACGAGGTTATCAAAACCGGAACGTATCCCGGATATGCGACCCTAGATGCTGGCATAGCAACCGAAGCGTTTTATCACGCGCTAAAGTTGGAAGCTGGCGGATCGACGCCCGACCGCAACTTCTCGTACTACGTCGGTATCTCGGGTAACGATCAGGCGCTTCGCTATATCGACGAGCAGAACGGCGCAGATCTCGAAACGCCGGGACAAGCGTACGCCGGATACGGCTACGCGGGACTCTTCGGCGGATTTACCGGAGCTGGAACCGGCGTCGTTGGATTCGACACCGACGGCTACGGCGACCGCAGCGTCTGTACGCTCGGCACGCTCAATCCGATGACTCCAAGTCCGGCCGACCTGTTCAATGGTTCCGGAGCCGCGGGCTGCTGGAACTTCTACCCTGGATCCTATGGACAGGTTGATTACGTTTCAGATCGAGAGGACGTCGTAAACCTGCACTTCGGCATTCCACGCGCTGACGGGCAGAAGGACGACATCCAACTGCTCTGGAGCGGCTCTGCCATGAGCACCGAGGGCGCAGGCAGCGTCGCGGATGCAGGCGGTTACGGTGACTACACGCTCGACGAAACCGCTTCGGGTTACGTAGCACCGACGTGCGCTCCAAGCGCTATTGCACCGCAGGGCATCTGCAGCGGCAACTATCCGTCGTGGGTCGACGCCTACGTCTATAATCTCCCCTTTGGTACGGCGGTAGCAGGACAGACACCGGAATGGTACTACCAGCCTAACAGCCCGACGGACCGGCCTGCTGATTCGGAGCTGCCGGAAAATCTAGACGAGTACATGGAAAACGACATGGAAGCAGTCAAGCTGCAATGGACGCATCCATTCAGCAGCAATGCATTCATGCGCGTCTTCGTGTATTCGATGTATTCGGACTGGTTGATGTCCGGATTTGACACCACCTGGGGCGGATACGTCACGTGCCTCGGTCCGTGCGGATCGATCGACGCGGCGAACTACGACCTGCCAACGCACACAGGTGGCGGCCAGATCGACTTCGCCGACCAGATCAATGACCAAAACCTCATTCAGCTCACGGGCAACTACGTGAGCGCTACGACGACGCGGTGGAACAACACCGGCTTCATCGACGCGTATGCGGGCGCATTCTCGCCAACCGGTACGCCTGGATCGCCGGTCGGCTACATCGCCAAGGTCGGTGGGAAGTACGAATGCTTCACGCCTGCGGGATATACAGACCCGACCACGGGAACGGTATATGCTGCGGGAACCCAAGTTCCGTGCGGCCTGACTGGCGCATACGAAGACTCATCGGAGGCTTACATCAGCGGCGCCGACGGAACGGCGCCGTGCCCCTCGGCGGCCTGCAGCGCAAACGCGTACTGGGGAACGCTGTGGAACGGGAACTCAGATGGCGAAGACAATACCGTCTCGCCGAAGTTCTATTTCCTCTCGTTTACCGACGAGTTCCGGCCGAACGATCGCCTTGTGGTCGATGGCGGCATTCGATACGACAACTACACGTACGACCTCGCGAACAGCGACACGCCGTGGACGAACTTCTACGCTGGTATCGTTTCGCAGGATCTCTGCGTGAACAGCGTGGGCACGGTCTATAGCGCTCCGTTGCCTCCAGGCCAGGCGCCGCCGGCGCCGCCGATCTATACGCTCACGTGCCCGGCTGGGTATAGCCATCCGCCGTTCACAGCCTCCTCACCGGGGTCGTATACGATCGACGATTACTCCGCCCGCGGATCGCTGACGTACACGCTCAACCCCAACACGGTGCTTCGACTCTCAGCCGGACGCTTCACGGAACCGCCGCTTTCGGCGTCGGTGCAGTATCTCGCGCTTTCCGGCAACTCCGAGAGCACCTGGGCGGCGACGTTGCCGCTCGGCTTCGACTCGCCGTTCCACCCGATTCCATCCATGAGTTCGGATCAATACGACTTCTCGTGGGAGCAGCGAATTCCGAACACCGATATGTCGTTCAAGATATCGCCGTTCTACTCGTACATCAACGGCTATCAAGAGCAGTCATTCATCGGTCTCGGCTTCGTCACGCAAGCGCCCGTTGGCGCGTTCCGTAGCTATGGCGTCGAGAGCGCGCTCAGCATCGGCGACTTCGCAAGCAACGGATTCGCGGCGCAGGTATCGCTCACGTACACGAACGCTCGCGTTCAGTACCAAACGTACTTTGGCGCAAACCAAATCGTCAGCACGAACTCTGCCATTTCGGCGTTCAACGCGTTGACGAAGGCCGGCGGGGGATCGCCCTGCTATGCGTCTCAGGATCAAGCCGGCTATGCGCCCAACAATCCGACGATTGGCGGAGCGTGCGGCAGTGCTAATGCGACCAACGGCGGCACCAATGACGTCGTCAACCCGTACTACAACATGGCAGAGCAGCCATTGCTCGATCCCAGCGGCTGGTACGAACCTGCCGATACCGGCTTATCGCCGACGAGCAATCCGACGACGTCGTACTTCGACTCGCCGTGGGTCGGAGACGTCATCCTGAACTGGCGTAAGAACAAGCTGGCAATCTCGCCAAGCGTCCAGTTCATCGAAGGCTCGCCGTACGGCGGTCCGATGGATATCGTCGGCCTCGATCCGCGAACGTGCGGAGAGACTCAGGGCGAGACCGGCGTTCCGGACGGCGTGGCGGGAAACTGCGACTGGACGACGATTGTTGCGCCAGCCGCGTCGAGCGCCGCGGGCGTTCTCTACATCCCCAATCCGCAGACTGGAACGTTCGCAACTCCCGGTGAGTATCGCGATCCCAACTTGATAACGGGAAATCTTGGGATCACGTACGACGTGAGTCCGCGTTTGCGGCTCGCGCTGACGGCCACGAACATCTTCCACACCTGCTTCGGCGGGTCGAAAGAGCCGTGGACGACAGCGTACCCGCCGGGTGCGGACGTGTGCGGGTACTTCACGAACGCGGGCTACGTGTCGAACTTCTACAACGGCTCGAGCCCGTCAGATGTCGCGGCGAACGGCAATACGCCGTATGCGTGGCAGCTGAACTCCTACGGCCCCGGAACCGGTTCCGACACGACGGCGATTCCGATGCCGTTCAACATCTATCTCGAGGCACAGATTCATCTCTGATCCTCGGTCGGTAGAACCGTAACAACGAAGGAGGCCTCGGGTTCGCCCGAGGCCTCCTCTCTTTTTGTCATCCCGAGCGTAGCGCCGTAGGCGCGGAGTCGAGGGACCGTGCTAGACTAATCGCTCGTGCGTGCGCTTCTTCCAGAAGAACGTATAGTACGCATACTGGAGCAACACGACGACGACGAACGAAATCGGATATCCCATCCATACGCCGTCGAGACCGTAATGCTTCATCAACAAGAAGGCGCAGGGAACCTCGACCGCCCAGATCGCGAAGATGCCGTTTATCGTTGGCCACAGCACGGCGCCGCTGGAACGCATGACGCCGCTCATCACCGAGCTGTTCCCGAAGAGCAGGTAGCTCCAGAGCGTAATCATGAGCAACGCGTGCGCGATGTCGAGCGTATGCGGATCGACGATAAACCAACCGATGATTTGCCACGCGAAGATATAGCAGAGCGCGATGAGGAAGCCGCCGATCGCGTAGTTCAACGAGACGGCGTTCCGGACGACGTGCTTGAGCATATCCTCTCGTCGCGCGCCGATGCACTGCGCGCCGAAGATCGACGCGGTGATGCCGATCGAGATCGCCGGAAACTGCACGTACGAGACGACTTGGTTCACGGCACCGTACGCCGCCGTCGCGCTCGACCCGAAGCGGTTGACGAACGAAATGACGGCGATCTCCGCGAGCGAGACCATAATCACCTGAATCCCCGTCGGGATGCCGATGCGCAGCACCGTCCAGAGAATTTTTGGATCGACGATCATGTCGCGCGCCGTCTCGCGGTCGAACTTCAATGGATGATTCGTCAAGCGGAGTCGGACGAGCAACGCGGCAAACGCGATGCCTTGGCTCAAGATGCTGGACACGGCGACGCTGACGACTCCGAGCCGCGGAAGGCCGATCCATCCAGCGATGAATGCCGGTGTCAGCACGATGCTGAGCACCGTGCTGAGTGCGAGGAAATAGAATGGCGTCGTCGAGTCACCGGTGCCGCGAAGAAACGTCGTGTACGCAAGATACGGAAAGATGATTGGCGATATGAGAAAGACAATGCGCGCGTAGGCATCCGACTGGCGGATGATATTATGCGGCGTCCCGAGCCAGCCGAGCATGACCGGTGAGATGAAGAAGCCCACGATGGCAACGAAAATTCCGAATGCGAACGTCGCGCCGAGCACGGTTCCCGCAACCTTCTTGACGCGGTGCTCGTCGCGCGCGCCGAAGGCTTGCCCGATGAGCACGGTGCTGCCACTCGCAATGCCGATGAGGAACGAGAAGAGCAAGAAGACGACGGGAAAGACCGCCGAGACCGCTGCAAGCGCATTCGTGCCGATCATGCGCCCAAGAAAGACGCTGCCGAGCGTCTGCGACGCCGTCTGCAGAAGATTGCTCAGGATGAGCGGCACGAGAAAAATAAGAAACAGCACCCAGAGCGGGCGCGACGTGTCGAAGATGTTCACACCGGGTCTGCGCGCCGCGTTGGCCTGCGCCATCGAGAGGTTACTCCTGAGCGAGAAGCGTGTAGATCTCTTTGCGGTTCCGATCGAGCATCTCGCGAACGCGCGTGACGGTTTCGGGTTTTGCCGCAGAGGCAACTTGATCCACGGCGTCGCTCAACCGTTCGAGCGCGTCCTCCAGGTCGTTCACGGGTTCCTCCTCCGCGGATGCGGCTTCGAGAAACGCCGACAGATCTTGCGCGCGCTCCTGAAGAAGCGTGTGGCCCTTCTCGGTGACGTGATACGTGCGGCGATCGCCCTCTTGCGTGCTCGAGACATAGCCGGCCGACTCAAGAAACGAGAGAAGCGGATAGACCGAGCCCGGACCCGCGGTCCAGCCGTGCTCCCGAAACGCTCGCATGAGATCGTATCCGTGGCGCGGCAGCTCCGAGAGGAGCTTCAGCATGACGAGCTTCAGCGCGCCACGGCGAAACCTCCGGCGGTGACGATGACGCCGTCCCCTCTCCCACCGGGACGAACCCCACCGATGTTCATTCATAGCATCGACATTATATTACGATATATCGGTAGCGGTCAATATGCGGCTCGATAAGTTCATGAAGGTTGCGCGGCTCGCGAGGCGCCGGAGCGAGGCGCACGAGGCGCTCGAGCACCGCCGAGTGCTCAAGGAGGGCAGGCCGCTCAAGCCCGGCTATGCCGTGAAGCAAGGCGACGTTCTACAGATTCATTATGCAACGCGCCGCGTCACCGTCCGCGTACTCGACGTCCCCTTGCGGGTTACGCCGCGGCTGGAGCCCGCGAGTCTCTACGAGATTCTGGAGACGGTCGCCAAGTGATCGCGCTCGGTCCGGATGCGAAGGATGCAATCGCACGCGATATCCCCGTGCAAGAGCACTGCCGTTCGGCGCTGCTCCACGCTCTCGCGCTCTACGGCAGCGACGCGCACGGCAAGCTGTTCGTCACGCACCGCAACGCTGTCGCACGGCTGTTCTGGTCGCTTCTCGAAGAACGCAAGACGCATGCCATCGCCGCCGTCCCAACGAAGCGGCTGCGCGCGCAGCCGCGCTTCACGGTTGCGTTACCGGAGCGGCTTCGCCGAGAGCTGCCCAGACCGGCACGACGCTGCGATCGAGCGATGGAGCTGCGCGCTGCGTTTCTCGTCTGCGGCGCCGTCTCTGCAGGCGTTCGCGGCTATCATCTCGAGTTCTCGCCTCGCGACGCGGCACGCGCGCTGCGTCTGCGCGCCATCCTCGCCGCAGCCGGCGTGACGCCTCGGACGATGCGGCGTCGCGGACGTAACGTCGTGTACTTCAAAGATTTTCAGAGCATCGTCGAAGTGCTCGCGCGCATCGGCGCGCACGCAGCCGTCCTCGCGCTCGAGGACGTGCGCGCGCTGCGCGAGACGAAGAACCGCATCCACCGCCTCGTCAACACGGAGACCGCGAATCTCGAGCGCGCTGCGACCGCTGCGGCATCGCAACGGCGAACGATCGAGTACATCGAGCGAGTCTCCGGGCTTCGGCGGCTCTCTCTGCCGCTGCGCGAGATCGCGACGCTGCGCCTTCGATTTCCGGGAGAGTCGCTCGCCGAACTCGGCCGCCGTTGCGATCCGCCGGTTGGAAAACCGACCGTTTCCAGCCGCCTTTCGGCACTCTCGCGCGTCGCCGCTCGCTTGCGTGCGACGCGGCAGGGGCAGCACGGCGCAGGCCGGTAAACGAGCCGGATGCGCATCGGAATCAACGGCTTCGGCCGCATCGGAAGAAACTTTGCCAAGGCGCTCTTTCTGCGCCGGCCATACGTGGAGATCGCGGCCATCAACGATCTCACGAGCGCCGCGGAGTGCGCTCATCTCTTCAAGTACGACAGCAACTACGGCATCTACGACGGCGACGTGCGGACCGACGGCGACTCGCTCGTCATCGACGGGCGCCGGATAACGGTGCTTGCGGAGCGCGATCCGGCGAAGCTTCCGTGGCGCGACCTCGGCGTCGACGTCGTCGTCGAGTCGACGGGACTCTTCACCGACGCCGCAAAAGCGCGCGCGCACATCGATGGAGGCGGCGCACGTAAAGTCATCATCTCCGCGCCGGCAAAGGGAGAGGACGTCACGATCGTGCTCGGCGTAAACGATGGACGCTACGATCCAGCCCGCCATCACATCATCTCCAACGCGTCGTGCACGACGAACTGTCTCGCGACCGCCGTCAAACCGATCGTCGACGGTCTCGGATGGGTCAAGGGATTCATGACGACGGTGCACTCGTACACGAACGACCAGCACATTCTCGACGCGCCGCACAAAGACAAGCGCCGCTCGCGCAATGCCGC
>JASHPC010000116.1 GCA_030038335.1 Vulcanimicrobiota bacterium | reverse complement strand
GCCGAAACGCTCGCCGAGCGAGAGACAGAACGCCGACGTTGGACGCTCGCTCATCTCACGCGACTGCCAAAGCCACGCTCTCCAAAAGTGCACTGCCGCGCGCTGTGCATCGGCAGCGATCTCGAGAGAGAGCGTTAGTCGTGTACCTTCCTCATCCGTAATGCCGAGCATTAGGTCTAGCCATCCCATCCATGACGAATTTTCCCGGGTTAGCCGGTTCACCAAACGAAGGAAAATCCTTGCGCGGTCAAGACGACTGCGGTACGCTCAACGGCCGCACGGAAGAGCAGAAAGCGCGAACGAGCCGCTCGATTCCGTGCCGGTCTGTAGAAGCGAAGCGCGCGACGCTCGCGCTGTCGACGTCGAAGACGCCATACGCAAAGTTATCCACAAGAAGCGGCACGACGATCTCAGATCGCGCGGCGACGTCGCAAACGATGTGATCTGTATACGCGGAAACGTCGTCGACGACGACCGTCTCCCGCGTGGAAAACGCGGCGCCGCAGACGCCGCGGCCCTTCGGTAGACGCGTGCAGGCAGGGTTTCCCTGGAACGGGCCGAGTACGAGATCGCCACTCTCGTCGGGATAGTAGAAGCCGGCCCAGCTTATATCGGGGATCTCGTGGAAGACGAAGGCCGCGAAGTTCGCCGCGTTGGCCAGGTGACTGGGCTCGCCCGCGACAAGCTCGCTCACTTGGCGCCCAAGCAGCTCGTAATCCATCCGGACCTGTCTTCGACGCGGAGAGGCCTAGCCGCCCGTCGGCGTCATTTCAAGACTGCGGTTAACACCTTTGGATGTATTCGATATACTCCAGGGGCATGCCGAAAGTACTCATCTCGTTCTATGAACGTCTACTACGGCTACGGACCGCAACGCGCATTCGAGTTAGCTCGCTCGCAAGGAGATAACCGTGAAACTGCATGCGCTTCCTACCGCGCTTGTACTTTGTGCCGCGCTCGTGATGCCCGTACATGCGGCGACCTCAACATCATCGAACGACGGCATCATGGCGACGATCCATGGCGCCCTCGCGGCAGCGGATTCCGACAATGTTACTTTGCTGAACTCCTATTACACGTCGAACCCAGAGGTCGTCGACGTCTTCGCACCCTTTCTCTGGAGCGGCCCCGACGCCGCAGCCGCGTGGCGGCGCGAAGTGGATCGCGTGAATCCGACGCTGCATATCGCTCATCTCCGAGTAAGTATGCGCAGCGCCCCGATCATCCGCGTTTCACGCGACGAAGCGTATGCCGTTGTTCCGCTCCGGATCACCTATCTATTGAGGGGCAAACCACGTATCGGGCACGGCCTTTGGACGCTCACGCTCCGACGAATCGGATCGGCCTGGAAAATTACAACTGCGACTATGTCGATGGTTCCCTCAGCGAGCGGGTGAGGCGCAAAGCCGCATAAAACCTAAACATTTAGCTACGCGCCCGTAGCTCAAACTGGATAGAGCAGGGGACTCCTAAGCCCAAGGTTGGCGGTTCGATTCCGCCCGGGCGCACCACTGGCCGAGACAGCCGCGCGGAGGCATGCGGCACGAGCGCGAAGCGCCGATCATGATTTGGAACATACTTTCGGCTATGGGCTCGTTGCTCGCGGCCATCGTCCTTCTTGCTGCTTCGATCGCTGCTGTACTGCAACTGAAGCATCTGCGGCTGTCAAATCAACTCCTCGTCTTTCTTAACGCGGCTGAGGCGTACCAGTCACAGGACCTCACGGAAGCAAGGGTCTGGTTCGAATCGCAGGATTTCCGCGATCCTTCTGTGGTCGATGCTGCGTGCAGTAACGGCGGAGATCCCCACGTCCGCGTACTCGGCACCTATTTCGATCGCATCGCTCGATTGATCAATCTCGGCCTTGTCGACGCGGGTCTCTTTCAGCCGATTACCGCGAGCATGCCGTTCTTCTGGAAGCGGCTGCATCCGATTGCACTTCGTATTGGCGCAAGCGCCGGACTTCCGATATGGGCCGACTTCGAGTATCTCATCTTTCAATACGGCACCGGACGCTTGAAAATGAACACGCACTCGTACTCCAAAGAGTTCATCAAGCTGCTGGGTGCAGAAGATGTTCCGGAGCGGTTCGCTCGCCTGGCGGCTGAGGCATTAAAACCGCCGACACTGGAGAAGGCGTGAGACACGCGCCGGGAGGGATATCCTCGTCGCGAGCGGCCGTTTCGGCTTGCGCCTGGGATGAGGCCGTGGTAGCATAAAGCCGTTGAACGGACCTGGGGTCCGTTTCTTTAATGTGGGGACCTGGTTGTGGCCAAGAAAGAGAATCGCGTGATGGTCGTCCTCGCCTGCACGGAGTGCAAGCGGCGCAACTATCACACGCAGAAGAATAAACAGAAGACCACGGAACGGCTGGAACTCAGCAAGTATTGCCGCTTCTGCCGTTGCCACCGTTCCCACCGCGAGACGAGGTAGCATAGGGCGGTAGCTCAATTGGTAGAGCGGTCGCCTCCAAAGCGACGGGTTGCGGGTTCAAGTCCTGCCCGCCCTGCCACGAAATGTATGATCAGTTGAAAGCGATGAGCGAACAGAAAAAGAGCGCGATGGGTCGGAGCCTCGCTACCGCAAACCGAAGAGCGGCGGCGCTAGGTGGTGCCGACTTCTTTCGGGGCGTCATTGCCGAGTTGCGGCGCGTCACCTGGCCGACGCGCGAAGAGTGGGTTTCCGCAACGATCCTGACGATCAGTCTCGTCGTCGGCATCGGCATCTTCACGTGGGCTCTCGACCAGGCATTTGGATATATCTTCTCTTGGATACGTCCGTGAGGAGCTAGCGTGGACCACATAGCACCAGAAGAAACGCCGTTCGGAGACGTCTTTGCGCCCGAGGCCGTTCCTGTCATCGAACCCGAGCCTGAGTCTGAGCCAGAGCCGGAACTCGCGCCGCCTGCAAAAGACGGGCGCAACTGGTTCGTCGTGCACACGTACTCGGGATACGAGAACAAAGTGAAGGCGAATCTCGAGCGCCGCATCCATTCCATGGGCATGCAGGACAAGATCTTCCGGGTGCTCGTGCCGATGGAAGACGAAGTCGAGTTCAAAGACGGCAAGCGAAAAATTACACCGAAGAAAGTCTTTCCGGGTTACGTGCTCGTCGAGATGATCATGGACGATCAGTCATGGTTCGTCGTGCGCAACACGCAGGGCGTAACGGGTTTCGTCGGCAGTCCGGGCCCCGGCGAGAAGCCGGTCGCGCTTCAGGAAAAAGAAGTGAAGACGATTCTGAAGCAGATGGGGATCGAAGCGCCCAAGCTCAAGATCGACTTCAAGAAGGGCGATCGCGTGAAGGTGACGTCAGGTCCGTTCTTCGATTTCACCGGCATCGTCGACGACATCCAGCCGGAGAAGGAACGCCTGCGCGCGTTGATCTCCATTTTTGGTCGTGAGACGCCCGTGGAGCTAGAGTTCTTCCAGGTAGAAAAGGTTTAAAAAGATGGCTAAGAAGGTCGTGGGAAAGATCGGACTGCAGATTCCGGCAGGCAAAGCGACACCGGCGCCGCCCATTGGGCCCGCGCTTGGACCGTACAGCTTGAACATCATGGATTTCTGCAAGCAGTACAACGAGCGTACAGCATCCCAAGCCGGTATGATCATCCCGGTCGAGATCACCGTTTACGACGATCGCACGTTCACGTTCATCACGAAGACGCCGCCGGCGTCCTTTCTCATCAAGCAGGCCGCAAAGATCGAATCGGGGAGTAAGGAGCCAAACCGGAGCAAAGTCGGAAAGCTGACGAACGCGCAACTCGAAGAGATCGCGAAGGTAAAGATGCCGGATCTCAACGCAAACGACGTCGAAGCGGCAAAGAACATCATCGCTGGTACGGCGCGCTCGATGGGCGTCGAGGTGGATTCCTAATGCGAACGCACGGAAAACGACTGCAAGCGATCATCGGCGACTACGACCGTAAACAGCAGTTTGCGCCGGGCGAAGCAGTCGCGCTCGTCAAGAAGCACGCAAACGCAAAGTTCAACGAGACGGTCGAGGCGCACATACGCCTGGGGATCGATCCGAAAAAGAGCGACCAAAACGTGCGCGGCACGGTGTTGCTTCCGCACGGAACGGGCCAGACCGTTCGCGTCATCGCGTTCGCAAAAGGCGACAAGGCGAAAGAAGCGGCAGAGGCCGGTGCCGACGAGGTCGGCGATCAGGATCTCATCGCCAAGGTGAAGGGCGGCTTCAACGACTTCGATGTCGCCGTAGCGACGCCCGACATGATGCCGCAAGTCGGTAAGGAACTCGGACGAACGCTCGCAACGAAGATGCCGAATCCGAAGGCTGGAACGGTGTCGCCGAACATCGGTGCGGCGATTCGCGACATCAAAGCCGGCAAGGTGGAGTTCCGCATCGATAAAACGGCGATCATTCATACGATCGTTGGGAAGGCGAGTTTCGACGAGAATCAGCTGCTCGAGAACGTGACGACGCTTCTCGACGCCATCCTGCGCGCAAAGCCTCCGGCGGCGAAAGGCACGTATCTACGCAGCATCACGCTCACGTCGACGATGGGGCCGGGCGTAAAACTCGACCCGAATCGGGTCAAAGCGTCCGCGTAACCGCTCCGCTGCGAATATCGTAGACGCCGCCGGCAATCCCGGCGGTTTCTTTTTGCACGAGGTCGCGCAGCGGCGCAGAGCGCTCGAGCAACGTCTGGACCGTGATGCGCACGTTCTCGGTCGATGCGTTCTGTGCCCACGCTTCTCCAGCGTGCTGAGTTCGCTTCGCGACGGGAAGGAGCGCAGCGATCGCTTCACCGAGCAGACCCCGAGGGCGTTCTCCGCCCCGCACGATCTCGATTGCGCTCGCGATGGCGCCGCATTGCGAGTGACCCAGCACGAAAAGCAGCGGTACCTGGAGTTCGACGGCAGCAAACTCAAACGCGGCAATCGCAGCGTCGGCCGCGACGTTTCCCGCGACGCGCGCGACGATGAGGCTGCCCGCTTCTTGATGGAAGACGAGCTCCGGCGCGACGCGTGAATCGATGCATGCCAGCACCGCCGCAAACGGCCGCTGTTTGCGGGCGAGCTCTTCGCGCTGGGATGCGTCCGGCACGGTTAGGGCAATGCCTTCCCGTAGCCGCGCGTTGCCTTCGAAAAGACGGTCGAGCGCCGACTGTGCAGCGGTGGGGAGCGCGTGCATCGAGCCC
>JASHPC010000115.1 GCA_030038335.1 Vulcanimicrobiota bacterium | reverse complement strand
ACGCGCTCGCCGGACGCCGTTCGCTCGACGAAGACGTCGCACGCATCTTGCGCGCGACGCGCCGTCCCGTCGTTCTCGTTGCGAACAAAGCAGAATCGCCGGCCGCCGCCGCTTCCGTGCACGCCGAGTTCGCTTCGCTTGGCTTCGGTGAACCGATCGCGGTCTCGGCGATTCACGGTGAGGGAACCGGTGATTTGCTCGACCGTATCGTCGACGCGCTTCCGGAGCGACCAGAGACTCCGGTCGAAGCCGACCAGCTCGCTGTTGCCATCGTGGGGCGCCCGAACGTCGGAAAGAGTTCGCTGCTCAACGCGCTGCTTGGCGAGGAACGCTCGCTCGTCTCCGACGTTCCTGGAACGACGCGCGACGTCGTCGACACGATTCTTCGTAGGCGCGATCGCACGTTTCGTCTTCTCGATACCGCAGGGATGCGCAAAAAACCGGAGGCGCTTGGCGCAATCGAGTACTACGCCGCCCTACGCGCTATCGCCGCGATCTCGCGGTGCGACGTCGCGCTCCTCGTCTTCGATGCGTTGCAAGGCGTCACCGCGCAGGACCGGCGCCTCGCCGGCATCATTCTCGAAGAGGGCAAAGGCCTCATCATCGTCGGTAATAAGTGGGACCTCGCGCGCGAACAAGGCGGTGACTTCAGTCAGGGAGAGCTCGCGAATGCGATCGGCGACATGCTTCCGTTCGCACGATTTGCGCCCGTGACGTTTCTCTCCGCGAAGACGCATCGGCGTCTTGGAAGCCTCTTGCCGCTCGTCGAGCAGGTCGCGTCGAATCTCGATCGGCGCGTCCCAACGCCACAGCTCAACGCAATCGTGCGAGACGCGGTACTTGCGCACCCGCCGCCGGCAGTCGCCGGACGCGTTCTGCGCGTCTACTACGGAACGCAGCCAGAGACGCATCCGCCGCTCTTCGTCTTCCATTGTAACGATCCGTCGCTCGTGCAGGCGTCGTACGAGCGCTTTCTGGAAAACACGCTTCGGCGCCACTTCGACTTCTCCGGAGTGCCGATCGCGTTCCAGTTTCGTCCCCGCCGTGCTGAGGAGGCTGTCGCATGACCGATTTTCTCGTCGCACTCTGCTCGTTCGTCGTCGGTTCTATTCCTTTTGGCTACGTCGTCGGGCGGTTTGGATACCGCAAGGACATACGCGAACACGGCTCCGGCAATATCGGCGCTATGAACGCGCTGCGTTCGCTGGGCAAGACGGGTGCCGCGGTCGTACTCGTTCTCGACGCGGCAAAGGGCTTCGTGCCCGCCTTTTATACGCTCTCCCACGGATACGGTGACGTCGCGGGCTCGATTGCAGCCGCCGCTGCGGTGGTGGGACATTGCTTCTCGCCGTGGCTACGCGGACGCGGTGGCAAGGGCGTCGCAACGTCATTCGGCGCCGTGTTCGCCCTCAACGGCTACGCGGGAGTCATCGCCGTGCTCGGATGGATAGCCGGGGCCCTTGCCACGCAGTATTCGTCGGTTGGATCCGTCTTCGGAAGCCTGCTCGCGCCGGTCGCGCTCTACCTTTTCACGTACGGTTCCGAGGCAGAGACCCTCTACGGCGTCTTCGCCCTGTTGCTCATCGCGTACACGCATCGAGAGAACATCGCCCGACTGCGGGGAGGAACGGAGAACCCAATCCGCCTATCACGCGCGAGAAATGATATCGTCGAATGACCTGCGCAACGGCATCACCATCATCGTCGACGGGCAACTGTGGACGGTCGTCGAGTTTCTGCACGTCAAACCAGGGAAGGGATCGGCATTCGTCCGGACTCGCCTAAAAAACGTCAGAACCGGCTCCACGCTCGAGCGAACCTTTCGTGCCGGCGAGAAGCTCGAGCGCGCGTCGCTCGAGAACCGAGAGATGCAGATGCTCTACAACGATGCCGACGGCTTTCATTTTATGGACCAAGAGTCGTTCGAGAACATCTCGCTGCAACGCGAGCTCATCGGCGATCCCGCAGACTTCTTAAAAGACGGCATGATCGTCGACGTGCAGTTTCACGACGGCGTGCCGATCGGCGTCGAGCTTCCGGCGCACGTCGAGTTGAAAGTCGTCGAGACCGACCCCGGCTTTCGCGGCGACACCGCGACGAACGTCACGAAGCCCGCGAAACTCGAGACGGGGGCAAGCGTGCAAGTGCCGCTCTTCATCGAGTCGGGAAACATCATTCGCATTGACACGCGCGATCGCCGGTACATCGGCCGCGTCAGCTAGCGTTCTGCGGTGACCACCGCCGTCGAGCTCCTCATCGCCGCCTTCTTGGCGAGCGTCTTCGGCTCGATGGTCGGACTCGGCGGAGGCTTCATCCTCGTTCCCGTCCTGCGTCTCTTCTTCGGTCTCGCCCCTGCCGAAGCCGCGGGAACGTCACTCGTGCTCGTCGTTGCGAACAGCGCGAGCGGCGCCTTTACCTACCTGCTCCAACGCCGCGTCCACGTGCGCTTGGGGCTGCTCTTCGCCGCGGGCGGCTGGCCCGGGAGCATCGCCGGAGCGATCCTCGCCAAGCACATATCGCCGACGATCTTCGACGCGCTCTTCGCGGCGTTGCTCATCGCCGTCGCTGTCGACATGCTTCTACGCCGCGCGAAGACGGTCGTTTCGCGAGAAGATCCGCGCCAAAGCGTCCACTTACTGCGCGGGATGCCCACGGCACTCGCGGTTTCAATCGGTTTCGGCGTCGGTCTCGTCTCGAGTCTCTTCGGGATCGGCGGCGGCATCGTAATCGTGCCGACCCTTCTTTATTTCTCCGATCTGCCCGCGCACGCGATCAGCGCGACGTCGCATTTCGGCATCGTCCTGACCTCGCCGGTCGGGCTCGCCGTTCACGCGGCTCAGCACGACATCCGAATCGCCGATATCGCGTCGCTCGTCATCGGCGGCCTGTGTGGAGGCCCGATCGGCGCTCGCCTCTCATTGCGCCTTCATTCCCGCCAACTGCTCGTCTTCGTGGCAATCGCGCTCGCGGTGGGCGCGATCTCGCTCGTCTTGCGCCACGTCTGAAAATCTGATATATCTCTGCGTCTATGGCCGTCGCCGCACGATTCGTGCCGAGCGTTCTCGGCTCGCGCGCGTTTCGACAATATTTTCTAGGACAATCGCTCAGCGTGCTCGGCGACGGCCTTCGCACGCTTGCAATCCCCCTCTTTGCCTACCATCTGACGCACTCGGCTCTCTCGACCGCGGCATCGCTTGCGTGCGAGATCGGTCCGTTCTCGATCTTCTCGCTCGTCGGCGGCTCGCTTGCGGATCGCCTCAATCGCAAGTACCTCATGATTGCGAGCGACGCGATACGCTGTCTCGTCATGACGGGCTTCGCCGTCGCGTATGCATTCGGCGTTCTCACGATGCCGATGATTTACGGCGGGCTCATCGTCATCTCGCTCTGCGCGGCCGCGTTTCTGAGCGGTCAGGCATCTTCCATTCCATACCTCGTCGGACAGGAGCGTTCGACCGAAGCCGTCTCGGTGCTCATCGGCGCGGAGAACTTCTCTAACTTGGTCATGCCGACGCTCGGAGGCGCGCTCTTTGCGATCTTCGGTCCGCTGCCGGCTCTAGCTGCGAACGCGGCGACGTATCTCGGCTCGCAGCTCTCGCTCATGAGAATACCGACGCTCGGGCCCGACGACGCGATCGGTGTTCCCTCCGCGCGCCACGTATGGGACGACATCGTTCTCGGCTTCCGCACGCTCTTTGCCGATACAGGGATGAGATCGCAGGCGCTCCTCGCCTTTGCGTTCAACGCGCTCGGTTTTGGCGGCTACTCGATCCTCATTCCGTTCTTGAAGCGCACGTTCGGTGCGACAGACCGAGACGTCGGCTTCTTTCTCGGCATCATGGCGATCGGCGCGATCTGCGGCACGATCTTCGCGACCGTCAACGCGAGGCGGTGGCCCTTCGGCCGCGCGCTCGTCATCGCGTATGCGATCGACGCGCTCGTCTTTCTGCCCGTCATCTTCACGCGCCACATCTGGATCGCCGCAGTGGCGTGGGCGCTCTCGAGCGCAGTCGCGAACTTCGAGGTCTCACAGATCATCGGATTCCGCCTGCGAGTCGCGCCGCCGGAGCAAGTTGGCCGGGTCATGGGCGCGGTGCGCCTCGTCGTCCTCGGTGGGATGCTGCCGGGCATCTTCTTCTTCGGCTGGATTGCGGACCATCGCAGCGCGCATCTCTCCGTGACGATTTCGGCGGTCGGATTCGTCGCGCTCGCCGCACTCGCGGCATGCATGCCCGCAATACGAAACGAAACGAGATGACGTAACCCTTCACGGTGCGGACGCAACGTGCACCTCGAGCATCACTGCTCGCGGACGCGCGTAATGCGTCCCTTGCAGCGTGCTGTCGTAGGTAATCGCGTAGCGGTCGTTCAGGAGATTCTGCACGCGAAGCGCCAGCGAGACGTGGGCGCTCAGCGGCACGCCTTCCTCCGCGTCAAACGTCAGGTGCGGTGGCACCTTGCAGTTGACCGCGTCGCCGTTTGCGCACGCCGTATCGTACGCGAAGGCGTACGCCGGAGGCCCCGGAACGACGCTCTCGGGATTGCCCAGCGAAAGACCGCTGCCGTAATCCGCGTCGAGTGAAAACCATCCGCCGGTGCGATTGCGAACGAGCAGATTCCCTGTCGCATCCCAATGCTGGTCGTGGTCCGCTTCGACGAGTCCGCCGCCTGCCGGCACCGAGTACGGGACGAGAACGCCGCCCGGGCCGGCCGTGTAGCCCGCAAGCGCGCAGTTCTGTAGGAGATTTGTCTCGCAGACGAGGCTGTTGAGCGCGATGCTGTGCGTGACCGAGAGCGTGAACGCACCGCTCCGCGCAAGCGAATCCTGCAAGTACAGAACTTGTGCGTCGACTCTTCCTTGTGGGAAGTTGATGTCCTGATGCAGGTTCGTCGCGCCGATCTGCGTGTCGTCGATCCAGTCGGTTGCAACCTCGTGCATGATGCGCACTCCGGCCATGAACGGCCCCAGTGGAAAGTGCGCTCCCGTCTCGTAGAGCGAGTCACGCTCCGGCTTCAGGTCGAAGTCTTCTGCGGGTGGAACGAGATAGAGCGCTGCGGCCGTTGCCGGACTGACGTTCTCAAACGAAAACGGCACGAAGAGGCGCCCATAGTACACGTA
>JASHPC010000114.1 GCA_030038335.1 Vulcanimicrobiota bacterium | reverse complement strand
CCCATCGCGATTCCAACGTCGGCCGTAGCCAAGGCCGGTGCATCGTTGATGCCGTCACCGGCGACTGCGACGATGCGCTGTCCGTTCCGTAACTCTCCGACGATCTGCGCTTTTCGTTCGGGAAGCACGTCCGCACGAACGTCACCGATCCCCGCAGCATCCGCGACTGCACGCGCCGCCGTTGCGTGATCTCCCGTGAGCATGACGACGTGCAGGCCTTCGCGGCGGAGTTCGTCGATCGCATCCCTCGCGCCCGGCTTCAAGGGATCGGAGACCGCGAAGATTCCTGCGAGCCTTCCGTCTACTGCAACGAACGCAACGCTGGCGCCGCGCTCGCGCAGCGTGCGCGCTTCGGCGTCGAGCGCAGCGGCGTCGACGTGACGGTCCCGCATGAGCGCATCGTTACCGATCGCGACGTCGTGCTCGGAGACGTCGCCCGAGATGCCCTTGCCCGCAACGGCGACGACGCGAAGTGCCTCTGGTATCGCGACTCCTCTTTCTCGCGCGTATTCGACGATCGCCGACGCGATCGGATGCTCGCTAACGCTCTCCACCGCAGCCGCGAGCGTCAAGAACGAATCCGTCACGTTGACATCCGGATGCGCGACCATCGCCGAAACCCTGGGCCGACCCTCAGTGAGCGTTCCCGTCTTGTCGATCGCGAGCACGCTTGCGCGGCCGAGCGTCTCGATCGCCTCCGCATTTTTGAAAAGGACGCCGAGGTTCGCGCCTCGGCCACTTGCAGCGGTGATCGCCATCGGCGTGGCAAGTCCGAGCGCGCACGGGCAGGCCACGATGAGAACGCTGACGGCATTGACGACTGCAAGCGAGAGCGCGTGATGTGGACCGAAAGCGAGCCACGCGAAAAAGGTTGCTACCGAGATGGCTATGACGGCAGGAACAAAGATCGCAGCGATGGCGTCCGCAAGTCGCTGCACCGGCGCGCGCGTCCGCGCGGCTTCGCCGACCATCGTAACGATGCGCGCGAGCGTCGTGTCGTCTCCAACGCGCTGCGCGAGCATGATGAGCGCGCCGTTGCCGTTGACCGTACCGCCGACGACTATGTCACCGGCGCGCTTTGCCACCGGTGACGACTCGCCGGTCAGCATCGATTCGTCGACGTACGACTCGCCGCTCGCTACGACGCCGTCGACGGGAACTCTCTCACCGGGGCGAACGCGAAGGCGATCGCCGACGGCCACGTCATTGAGCGCGACGTCCTCGTCGCTACCATTGGGAAGGAGACGGCGCGCCGTCGGTGGCGTCAGTTCCAAAAGTGCGCGGATTGCCGCACCCGTGCGCCGGCGAGCGCGCAACTCGAGCACTTGACCGAGCAGGACGAGTGTCGTGATGACCGCGGACGATTCGAAGTAGAGTGCGCCGTGTGTGAAGAGTGCGGCGATGCTATATGCGTATGCAACGCCGATTCCGAGTCCGACGAGCGTGAACATGTTCAGACTATGTTGCGCGAGCGACTGCAGCCCTCGCTGAAAGAGCGGCGCAGCGCACCACAAGACGACTGGCGTCGCGAGAGCGAGCTCGAGCCACGGTATCGGCCGCGTCATCGCAATGACGAGCGCCGGAGCGGAGAAGAGCGCGGCGATCCAAAGACGCCGCGTCATATCGAGGAGCTCGCCGCCGTCCTCCGGTTCGGCGCCGATCTCGCGCGGCTCGAGTGCCATCCCGCACGACGGACACGAACCGGAAGCAGGCCGAACGACTTCGGCATGCATGGGGCACGTCCAATCCATCAGTGCGTCGTTCGGCCTCGCAAATATTGATTCGGCACGAACGGTTCGCCGCCGAGCTCGTCGGCAGCGTCCCACGTCCACCGTGGCCACCGCAGAAATCCGCGCGCGAGTGCGACCATATCCGCGTCGCCGTTTGCGACGATCTGCTCGGCTTGCCTTGGATCGGTGATTTTTCCGATCGCAATCGTGCGAGCGCCGGTCTCGCGTTTGATTCGCGCCGAGAACGGAACCTGATAGCCTGGTGTCGCGTCGATGTGTTGCTTCGGCGACAGGCCGCCGCTGGAAACGTCGACGAAGTCGCATCCACGGACCTTCAATGCAGACGAGAACGCAACGGAAGAGTCAACGTCCCAGCCGCCCTCTACCCAGTCAGTCGCCGAAATGCGAACCCCAAGTGGTTTCTCTTCCGGCCATAGCGCGCGAACGCAATCGAAGAGCTCGAGCGGAAAACGCATGCGATTTTCGAGTGACCCACCGTAGCGGTCGGAGCGCAGGTTCGAGAGCGGAGAAAGAAACTGATGCGCGAGATATCCGTGCGCGAAGTGGAGCTCGACGACGTCGATGCCGAGGCGTTGCGCTCGCTTCGCCGCCTCCGCGAAGTCGTTGCGCACCTTCTGCATTCCCTCGTCGTCGAGCGCCGAGGGAACGTGCCAGCCTTCTTCGTATGGGATCGCTGAAGGCGCGACGATGGAATACGAGCGCTCTCCCGACGCAGCTCCGCCGCCTTCCCAGGGCGGCAACGTCGAACCCTTTCGCCCCGCGTGCGCGAGCTGCACGCCGACACTCACGCGCGTCCAACTGCGCAAGAATCGAACGACGCGCTCCATGCCGGTCTCGTTCTCGTCGCTATAGAGGCCGAGGTCTCGATCGGTGATACGCCCCTCTGGGCTGACGTGCGTCGCTTCGAAGAATGCCAGACCTGGGCCGGAGAGCGCGAAGTGGCCGACATTGACGACGTGCCAGTCGTTTGCGCTGCCGTCGACGGACGAGTACTGGCACATCGGCGAAACGACGACGCGGTTTTCGAGCGTGAGGTTGCGCAGCGCGAGCGGCGAGAAGAGCGCGCTCACGCGTACAAATCCCGTCGTGTCTCCGGAACGTCGACATGTCCGTCCTCGCGCGGCCGTGCGAGAAGCGATTGAAAGATCGCAATGCGGCGCGTTCGGAAGCCCTGCGCGCTGCCAGCCATGTAGAGTCTCCAGATCCGGTAGCTCTGCTCGCCGGCGGCCGCAACCGCCGCGTCGCGATTGCGTTCGAGGTTCGTGACCCACGCGCGCAGCGTTCGCGCGTAGTGCTCGCGAAGGTTCTCGACGTCGCGCACCTCGAAGCCCGCGTCTTGAGCGAACTGCAGCGCCTCCGCGATGAGAACGAGCTCGCCGTCGGGGAAGACGAAGTGCTCCATGAAGCTTGGGATGCGCACGCGTCCGGCCTTCTGCTCGGCCGCAATGCCGTGATTGAGGAAGAGGCCACCGGGCTGCAACGCAGCGTACGCGCAGGAGAAGTATTCGCCCAGCTTCGATCGTCCGACGTGCTCGAACATGCCGATGCTCGCGATCTTGTCGAATCGCTCCGACCCAAGATCGCGGTAGTCCCGCAACTCAATGCGAGCTCGATGCTCGAGTCCCGCTTCACGAATTCTGCGGTTTCCCTCCTCGAACTGACTGTGGCTCAGGGTGACGCCCACGGCGCGCGCGCCGAAGCGCTCAGCCGCGCGGATGACGAGCGCGCCCCAGCCGCATCCGATGTCGAGCAGTGACTCTCCCGGGCGCAGACGTAGTTTACGGAGGACGTGATCGAGCTTTGCGGCTTGCGCGTCGTCGAGCTCCGTGACGCCGTCATCGAAGTAGGCGCACGAATAGACTAAGCGTCTGTCCAGGAATGACGAATAGAATGGAAGCGGTTGATCGTAATGAAATCGAATCGCCGCACTGTCACGCTCGCGAGAGTGGCGCGTACCGCGCAGGCGCGCTTCGCGCAGAGGCGGAACGTCGACGCGCGGCAGGCGACGCAGCAAGAGCCAGAGTTTCGTTGCGCGCGCGCCGTCGAGAGAGGCAGCAGCCTTGAGCAGCGCGTCGACGGCGCTTTCGACGTCGCCCTCGCAATCGAGGAGGCCGGCTGCAAAAGCGCGGCCCGCGGAGAGATCCACGGGCGGTCGCAATGCGACGCGCAACGCTCCCGGGTGCCCCACGACGAGCGTGAAGGGCGCGCTTGCGCTGCCCAAGCTGGTGCCGTCCCAGAGGCGTATGCCTGGCATGTTCGCGTCGCCGTCTCCAAAGAGCGCGCGAAGGACGTCGCGCACGACGGCCGATGACTCCATTTCAGCTCTCTTCCCGCACCCCGCTCGAAGGCGCTCCTCCTTGCCCGCCGAAAACCGGTCTCTCCATGCCCGCCCGAATCGGAAAGATTCGCCTTCAGGCGCTTCTCCTAAGTGCCGTCCCGCTTGTCTTTCTCATCCTGCTCGTTACGATCGCCGGCGTCCTGGTCGGACAGGCAGAGCGCGTTTCGGCTGGTTCACGTGCTGCAACCATTGCACTTTCGCAATCGGATGCACTCTCCGCGACGGTTAGCCTCGGTGGCAGGGTGGCAAATGCATATACGCAGCGACAGGATCCGGCGGTGCTTGCTCCTTACAGACGAGCGCTCGTGCAGTTTCCTCCGCAGGCGAGGGCTCTTCTCGCAAACGATGCCGGAGACCCGGCGCGTCACGCGGCAGCGACGCGCTACGTGGATCTCTCACGGGCGGGAATGAATGCCATCGGACGATACATCGGGTTCCTGCAAGCCGGTAAGATTGCAGAGGCTCGCGCGTATGCGAAGTCGCCGTACATTAGTCGCCTCGGCCTTGCGCTCAGCGCGGCGAAGACGAACTTCGATCAAAACGAACGGCGGCTGACGATCGAGCGCTTCGACGCGTTCTCCAAGCGCCTGCGTATCTTGCTCGTCACGCTGCTCCTCGTATGCGTCGTTGGAATTGCGGCGACGATTCTCGCGATGACCGGATTCGGCGTGCGCATCGTGCGGCGTCTTGAGATGCTGGCACGGAATGTTCGGCGCCTCGGCGCGGGAGAGAGCACCGAAGCAATCGACGGCGACGACGAAATCGCGATGGTCGACCGTCTCTATGAAGAGACCACGCATCGCTTGCGCGAGGCGCTGCACCAGAAGGAGAAGTTGCTCGATGCATACGAGCGCGAGCATCACGTCGCGTCGACGCTGCAGCAAGCGCTCTTGCCGCAGGAGCTGCCCATTCTTCCCGGGTTGCGCATCGACGCCGCCTACGTTTCGGCTGCGAAGAGCACGGAGATCGGGGGCGACTGGTACGACGTGTTCTTGCTCTCCGAACGCGAGCTCGCAATCGATGTCGGAGACGTGGCGGGACACGATCTGCAAGCGGCGACCGTCATGGGAGCCGTGCGTCAAGCGATTCGCGTCGCCGCGCGCGAGGATAGCGACCCGGCAGCGGTGCTTCGGCGCGTGAATCGCGTCCTCTGCTCGGACGAATCGCACCGCATGGTGACGGCATTCTTCGCCGTCCTCGATCTCGTGAGCGGAACGCTTCGCTACGCAATGGCGGGGCATCCGGCGCCGCTCCTCGTTACGCCCGAACGCGATCTGCAACTTCTCGCCGGTGGTGGCATGGCGCTGGGCGTCAAGAAGCGCATCGAGTTC
>JASHPC010000113.1 GCA_030038335.1 Vulcanimicrobiota bacterium | reverse complement strand
AGTCGTACTCGCGTGAAACTGCGGTCTCGAGATCGAGCGTCTCCTCCGGTCCGGCGATCGCGCTGGGCGCCTTCGTGAAGAACGTGGGAACGCTCGGAAGCGAAAGCTCGCGTCCGAACGCACGCGCGCCCTCCCGCGCGTGCTCGAGATAGTTACGGCCTACGCAGAAGACGTTGCGCGAGGGAAGGATGGGCGTGCGCAGACGGGCGTCGCGCAGTGGTACGCGTTGCTCCGTGATGGCCGCAGCACGGGCGGCGACCGGAAGCGCGATGAAGGAGCGCATCGACGGAGCGTCGATGACGCGCAGCGAATCTTCTTCGACGATTGCAGGGCGCGAAGGCTCGCCGGGTCGCGAAAAGGTCGCGTACCGTACCACCGCGCGCTATTGCGGACGCGGCGTCGGCGTTGCGCCGATAATGTTTTGCAGAGGCGGCAGATTCTTTCCGGATGCGGACTCCGCTTCGCGCCGTGCCGTGTCGAGCATCTCGTTTGCCGCGCCCTCCGCGTTCCCCCAGTTCCCGCCGCGACGAACGATCGAGACACGCCGTAGAACCTTTTGCGTGTGCGGGTTGTAGTCGTACGTGACGCGATAGAGGCCGACGTCGGCGGTTCCGTTCGGATGACGGATCCACATCTGCAGAACGTTGCCGTACGTCTGCGCGTTGAACGTCGGGTTCTTGCACCCTTTGGCGCTTTTGACGCGCACGACCTGACCTCTGCCGTTGACTTCGACGACGAACTCCGTGTGTAACGACACGGTCGGCTCGTGCAGCGCGGGAATTCGCGACGGCTGCGGGCCCGGCGTCGCGGCAAGCGACAACAGCGGCGCGATGAAAAGCGCGGCCGCGAGCGTAACTGTGAGCTTCACGAACGGCGCGCGAGCGGCGGCAACGTCAGTTGCGAGAGAGCGCGGTAAAGGCGTGACCGCAGGAACCGCACGCGACGACGACTTGGATGTGCGGCTTCTCGCGCAACTCTTTCGCGAGATGTTCCCCATCGTCGCATCCACAGAATCGGCAGCGCGTCGACGTGGAACCATCGGTGCCTTGCTCGTCCACGCGGCGAACGTTATTCGCACGCGCTCCGCGGCCCTTCCCCGCAGGCCCGCAATCAGACCACCGTCGAAGGGCAATCCACAGATGTCGGCTGCTCGAATCCTTGGCGGCGCGCTGATTGCGTTGCTCGTCGTTACTCCAGCCCAAGCCGCCAGGCCCATCGTCGATCTGCATAAGTTAGACGCGTACTTTGCCCTCTTCGCAGAGGACTCAAACGTTCCATGGAAGACGACGGCGGTTCGTTTGGACACGTATTCGAGTGCGCCCGTGCAGTTTTCCGTATATCGCGTCGATCCTGCGGACGTGCTCACGACGAGTGCGAGCGCACGCGCGGTCGACACGCGAAAAATGCGGGCGTTGCGGCGATTTACGTTCACGCCTCCCGGTGGTTACCAGTTTCAATCGAACGTCGTCACCGTGCCGCTCGGAAGCGCGCAAGGCTTCTTCGTCGTCGAAGCGCGTCGCGGACGGGTCGGCGAACAGGTGTGGATCAATCGCACGCGCGTCGGTCTCGTCGCGACGCAGACGCCGGCGCAGTTGTTCGTCCATGGCGTCGATCTCGGCACCGGCATGGCGCTCTCGGGGATGCGCGTGCAGTTGCTCGTCGGCCAGCGATTCGTGACGAAGTTCACCGATCGAGACGGGTCTCTTCGCTGGAGCGGCAGCCCCGTGCAGTTCGTGCTCGCGCAATGGGGCGCAAGTTACGCGTTCCTGAACGTCCTGCCACAAGCACCAGTGCCGTCGACGATCGTCGGCGTTCGTACCGAATCGGCGGTCGTTCATGCGGGAGGCGCGGTGCGCGCAGTCGGCTTCGCGCGAACTCGTCGCGGCGGAATCTTCGTTCCCGCCACCGGCGACGCGGACGTTTCGTTGCGCCAAGGAGCACGGATTCTCGCGCAATCGCGTGTCGCAATCGATCGTTCGGGCGCCTTTTCAGTGGAGCTTCCCGTTCCGGCGGATGCCGCAGCGGGCGACGATGCGATTCTCGCGCAGACGCACGACGCCGTCGGCGGCGCGAGCGTCCACGTCGACGCAGATGCCGACGGCTTGACGCTCGACGTCGCCTCCGCGTGCGGCGACGAATGCGATGCGGAGCGCGACGTCCCCGTCATCGTTCGCTCCTCGCGCCCGAACGTCGACGTGCACGTCTCTGTCGTGCGTTCACCTCACGTGTACGTCGGGTACGTTCCCGACACGACACCGTGGGGCACGACGACGTGGCTCGACGAGCGCGTGAAGACGGACGATGCGGGTCGCGCGGAGATCGACATTCCGCATCCTACCGATGGACTGGCGTCCACGTACGGTGTGCATGTGGAGTCCGGTGGAGCGACGGCAGATACGCGCATCGTCGTACCAACTGCGGACGTTGCAGTGCGGGTTCACGTCGACGGAGATCAAGAGCAGCTCGGGACGGCTGTTGGATACGACGTCTACGTCTCGCGTATCTCCGGCGGCCCGCCCGTCCACGGTCACGTCGTGGCGACGCTTTCGCACGGCGGATCCATGCAACAGCAAGTGCTCGACCTCGGCACGAGCGGTCACGCCCGCGGCGCGTTCCAGAATGCAGATCTCGGGACGAATCTCGTGACGGTAACGTTCGACGACGGCGAGCGGCGAGCCGAAGATGCGACGCAGTTCGAAGTCGTCGCGCAAGCATCGCCGGATACGCAGCACGCCGATAGTGCCGATCTCGCGATCGCGCTCGATCGCGATGCGTATCGACCCGGTGAGCCCGTCGTGGTACGGGCATCCGCGCCGGGTTCATCTGGCGAAGCGCTCGTTACGATGGCAGGCGCGTTTGGCGTGCAGGCTGCAGTCGTGCGCGTCGACCACGGTAGCGCGACAGCGACGTTGCGAGCGGTCGACGCGCAAGGCGAGGTCGAGATTGGGGCGGCCTTCGTGCGCGACGGGGCCCTCGCGACCGGCAGCATTCCGCTCGACATAGACGGAGCTGGGCGTGCAAGCGTCGTCGACGTCAGCCTCGGGGCCGAAGCGCGCCCCAGCGCAGACGTTCCAATTGTGTTACACGGCATACGCGCCGATGAGGGCACGGCGGCCGTGCGATTGACGATTGGCGATCCATCTGGAAGCGCGGTCTTCACGTCGGCGCCAAACCTCTTAGCCTTCGGCGCCAGTACGACTCAGACGAGCGCGCCGCAGGGTGCGACGCTCCACCCGTGGGTCGACTCGACGGGAGATCATCCGCGCGTGCTCGAGTTCGTCCGCCACACGGAGCCGCCGCCAGACCTCAGCATCGAGCAAGCCGACACGCGGGCGATCTCGTGGAGCGTCAAGCGCAGCGTCGACGGCGCGCTGTTGCTGCATCTTCCGGAGGAGCCGGGGCGTTATACGCTTTCGGTGCTCGATATCACCGATGACGGCCGTATCGTCGCCGCGTCGTCTACTGTCGTCGTACCGTAACACCGAGATGGCGCACGACCGCGATACGCTCATGCTTCTCGACACGTACGGACTCGTCTACCGTGCGTTTTTCGCGCTGCCGCCGCTCGCAACTGCGAAAGGCGTGCCGATCAACGCCGTCTATGGCTTCACGATGATGCTCAACAAAGCGATCGCCGACGAAAAGCCGACGCACGTCATCGCGGCGTTCGACAAGGGAATGCCCGCCCACCGCGTGGCGCTCTACCCACAGTACAAGGCGCAGCGCCAAACGATGCCCGAGGATTTGCGCGGACAGTTCGCGCTCGTGCGGCGCGTGCTCGACGCATACGGCATTCCGATCGCGGAGATCGAAGGTCAAGAGGCCGACGACGTCATCGCGACGCTTGCAAAGCAAGCGGAAGAGGAGAAAGCGCGCACGCTCGTGCTCACCGGTGATCTCGACCTGCTGCAGATCGTCGACGGTCGGACGACGGTGCTCGCTACGCGCCGAGGAATTACGGATATCATGCGTTACGACGTTCCTGCGGTGGAAGAGCGTTTCGGTCTGAAGCCCTCACAGCTTGCGGACTACCGTGGCCTCAAGGGCGATCCGTCGGACAACCTTCCCGGCATACCCGGAGTGGGGGAGAAGACGGCGTCGAAACTCTTGCAAACCGCCGGCACGCTCGACGCGCTCGTCGCGAATCCATCGTTAGCCGGAAGCGCGAAGCTCGAGCGTCTGCTCGAAGAGTTCGGTTCCAACGCGCAGCGATGCCGCGACGTTTCGCGCGTCGACAGGGCGCTGCCGATCGAGGTCGATTGGAAGCGCAGCGCGTACGAAAAGCCTTCCGACGCAGCACTCTATCCGCTCTTTTCAGAGCTCGAGTTCAAGACGCTTCTCGCGCGCATGAAGCCGCCGGAGAATCTCCCGCTGCTCGCCGCAGCGGAGCAGATCACCGGCACGTACCGCTCGTACGTCGCGTCAGTCGACCCACCGGAGTTTGCGCGGCTCGCACAAGAGCTCGTGGCAATCGGCGCTGCGCCTGTCGCGGCTGTAGCGCTTGCGGACGGTTCCGTCGGGGCAAGCGCCCGAGAAGAAAGCGGCCTCGCTTTTTTTGTGGACGCGCTCGCACACGCTCCCGTTCGCGACGCGTTCTCACGGATGCTGGACAGTTCGAAGAGGAGAGCCGCGCACGACGTCAAGCGCGTCGATCACGCGTTGCACGCGCACGGAGTCGCAGCCGCATTCGACGACGACGTCATGATCGCTGCGCACCTGCTCAATCCATCGCGATCGTTTGCGTCCATAAACGACGTCGTGGCCGAGTTTCTGGAAGCGGGCGTTCCCGATGAAGCAGCGGCACGTGCCGACGCAACGCTACGACTCTGCGCAACGCTGCGCGAGCGACTTTCGCAGCGCGATCAGCTTGCGCTCTACTCCGACGTGGAGGTGCCGCTCGCGCCGGTGCTCGCCGCGATGGAGCGCGCGGGCATCGCAGTCGATCCTGCGGAACTCAAGGTTCTGTCGAAAGAGATCGAGCACGCGGCCGACCGTCTGCAAAAGCAGATATTCGACTTTGCCGGCGAGACGTTCAACATCGGTTCGCCGCAGCAACTCGGCAACGTGCTCTTCGGAAAACTGCAGATTCCTGCGGGAAAGAAGAGCAAAACGGGATGGGCTACCGGGGTGGAAGTGCTCACGTCCCTTGCGCGCGAGTACCCAATTTGCGCGCTCGTGCTCGACTGGCGCGAAGTGACGAAGCTGAAGAATACGTACGTCGATGTCATTCCTCAGCTCGTCGACCCGAAGGACGGCCGGCTTCACACGATTTTCAATCAAACATCTACCGCTACCGGCCGGCTCTCTTCGACGAGTCCGAATCTCCAGAACGTTCCGGTGCGCGGCGATCTGGGACGTCGCATTCGCCGCGCCTTCGTTGCGCGTCCGGGATGCGCGCTGCTCGCCGCAGATTACAGCCAGATCGAGTTGCGTTTTATGGCGCACCTCTCGGGTGACGAAGCGATGCGGCGAGCGTTCGAAGACGGGCAGGACATTCACGACTTCACGGCGCGCCAGCTGTTCGCCGTTCCCGACGATGCGCGCGTCGACACGAACCAGCGACGCATGGCAAAGAGCGTTAACTTCGGATTGCTCTACGGAATGTCGGAGTTTGGTCTGGCGCAGCGGCTCGAGATCCCGCGCGCGCAAGCAAAGGAAATCACCGCGGCGTACTTCGCGCGCTTTCCGTCGGTGCGCGCTTACATCGAGAGAACCCTCGAGGCCGGACGGCGCGACGGATACGTCTCGACGATTCTCGGCAGGCGGCGCTACATGCCGGCTCTCTCGTCGTCGAACTTCGCCGTTCGCAGCGCAGCCGAGCGCGAGGCGACGAATGCGCCGCTGCAAGGCAGTGCGGCCGATCTCATGAAGCTCGCGATGGTTCGCGTCGACCGCGCGTTGCGAGAGTCCGGCTCGGCGGCGGCTATGCTGCTGCAGATCCATGACGAGTTGATCTTTGAGGTGCCCGAAAGCGAACTGCGCGAGACGGCGCTGCTCGTTCGACGGGTAATGGAGGGTGCGATGACGTTGAGCGTTCCCCTGGAGACGACGCTCAAGTCGGGCGCAAACTGGTACGACGTTGAGACGATTCCCGATGCATAGCGCTCTTGCGGTTCTTCTTCTTGCCGTGCTGCCGTCACCCAATCCGACGCTTCCGATGACGTACGTCGAAGCGCCGCGCGCGAGACTTCTCTTGGAAACGGCGACGACGGAGCCGGAGCGCGAGCGCGGCTTGATGAGCCGCACGTCCTTACCATCGCATACGGGGATGCTCTTCGTCTTTGACGATGACGTACCGATCTCGTTCTGGATGAAGGACACACTCGTCTCGCTCGACATGATCTTCGTTGCCGGCGACGGAACGGTGCGCCGCGTCTTCACCCGCGTTCCAACCGTAGCGCCGGACACGCCCGATGCTCGCATTCCACTCGAGACGGCGAGGGCGCGGTACGTCATCGAGCTTGCGGCCGGGGAGGCCGAAGCCGACGGTATCGCTCCCGGAGTGAAACTGCACTTTGCCGGAGCTCCCTGAAGCCGAGACGATCGCGCGCGGCCTCGACGACGCGATCTCCGGCGCGATCGTGCGCTCCGTCGAGGTGCGCTCCCCAAAGAACGTTATCACCGCAGGTGGGATCGACTTCGCGCGGGCGCTCGTGCGCGATCGCGTCGACCGCGTTTCACGGCGTGGAAAGTACGTCGTCATAGAACTGCGCTCCGGACGCCGACTCGTCGTCGGTCTGCGAATGACGGGACGCCTTCTCGTCGGTACGGGCGAGGAGCCGCCTGGAACGCACGTCGTGATCGGCCTCTCGGCGTCGCGGTGTCTCCTCTTTGCCGACGTGCGGACCTTCGGGCGAATGCGCCTCGTCGAGCGCGATATGTCGTGGGACGATGCGCTCGGTATCGAACCCCTCGGTTCGGGCTTTACAGTGGAGGCCTTTGCGGGTATGCTTGCGGGGCGGAAAACACCGGTAAAAAGCCTTCTGCTGGACCAGCGTCGCATCGCGGGCATTGGAAACATCTATGCGTGCGAGGCGTTATGGGAAGCCGGAGTGCGCCCCAGCCGTCCGTCACGTTCGGTGACGAAATCGGCTGCGGTCCGGCTGCACCGCGCGGTCATCGACGTTCTAACGCGCGCGATTGCGCTTCGGGGATCGAGCATCGACGACTACGTGGACGCAGCGGGCTCGCGGGGCGGCTTTCAGGACGTCCTCTCCGTTTACGGGCGAAGAGGAGCCTCGTGCCGTCGTTGCGGCAAGCAGATCGTACGGACGAAGCTTGCGCAACGGGGAACGTGGTGGTGCCGAGGCTGTCAGCGGTGACTCCCGCAAAATAAATCATATTAAGGTAGGAACGAAAACATCACAACCACGCAAATGGCTCCAGCAAGCCACGAGGAGGACCAACTCGCACTCGAACAGCGGCTCTACGAAGAGTCGCTGAAGGTACTCGACGAGGGTCAGGTTCTGACCGGCACGATCGTCCAGAGGGATAAGGACGAGTTGCTCGTCGACGTCGGAGGCAAATCGGAAGGCGTTCTTCCGTTCAAAGAACTCTCTCTTGCGGTCGATCCGAAGACGCTACGGATCGGCGACAGGCTCGAGGTGATGGTGCACCGGATCGACGAGCTCGACGGCACCCTCTTCCTTTCGGAGCGTCGCGCGCGCGCACTCAAGACCTGGGAGCAGGTCATCGAGGCGCACGATCGCGATCAAGTCATCGAAGCAACAGTGACGCACGTCGTCAAAGGCGGCGTTCTCGTCGATCTCGGGATGCGAGGCTTCGTCCCCGCGTCGCAGATACGGCGTCAGCCCGTCGGCGATCTCGACGAGCTTCTCGGACAACGTCTACGCTTGAAGGTCATCGACCTCGACCACAAACGCCATCGCGTCGTGCTCTCTCAGCGGCAGGTTCTCGAAGAGGAGTTGCAAGCCAAGAAGCAAGAGCTGCTCGGCACGCTCGAGGTCGGGCAGATTCGCGAGGGCGTCGTCGTGCGACTCGCCGATTTCGGCGCGTTCGTCGATCTCGGCGGCGTCGACGGTCTCATCCACAACAGCGAGCTCTCGTACGCGCGCGTGAAGCACCCGTCGGAGGTCGTCAAGATCGGCGACGTCGTGCAGGTCGAGATCATGAAGTTCGACCCCGAAGCGAAGAAAGTGAGCCTCTCGCTCAAGCATACGCTGCCGGACCCATGGGACGAACACGCCGACAAACTCTACGAGACGAATCACCTCTCCGCGCAAATCGTAAAGGTAACCCCGAACTATCTCCTCGTGGAGCTCGTTCCTGGAATCCTCGCGATGGTACCGAGTGGCGAGTTCGACGCGGCGGCTTCGTACGCGGTCGGGCAAGACGTGGACGTGACGCTCTTGACCCTCAATCATGCGACGCGGCGCATCACGGCCTCCATACAGCACGTCGCCGACGTGCCTGCAGAGCAAATCGAAGCGCTGTCCGCGGAGGACGAGAGCACGGCAGAGCCGGCTCCGTAACACGCTGGTGCGCGTCGGCTTGACGGGCGGCATCGGCAGCGGAAAGAGCGAAGTCGCCCGCATTTTCGAAGAGCTCGGCGCCTTCGTCATCGACACGGACATTCTCGCGCGTGAGGCCGTCGCTCCATACAGCGACGGCCTCATGCAAATTGCACGCGTCTGGCCCCAAGTCGT
>JASHPC010000002.1 GCA_030038335.1 Vulcanimicrobiota bacterium | reverse complement strand
CCGGTCTGGCGATCGATCGTCGCGAAGAGCGCGTGCGATTGCATTGCGCCGTATCCTGTCATCACAAGCCTGTCGCCGCCGGGTTCGACAGCAATCCAATGGGGATCGTAGTCGGAGCGCAGCAAAATGCGGCTCACTTCGCGCGGATGAGCGGGATCTGAAACGTCAAGGCTCGCGACCGCGTGTCCACTCTCCATCGCCTCGACGAGATAGTTGCCGACGACGACGGGAACTTCGCACGACCGGTAGCCGAAGTCATAGACGAGTTGCAGCGTTGGATTATTGCTCGCAAGCCCGCGCGCGAGATAGAGACCGCAGTTGAACGTCGGCACCATCACGGTGACGCCGTCTGAGAGTACGCGCGGTTCGGAAGAGTCCGCCGCGACGTCGGGAAACCACGTCGCCGGCTTCGGCATGACGACGGTCTTGAGCAACGTGAGATCCGAAAGGCGCCAGAACTGCACGACGTGGCTCACTTGCGCACCCATCATATCCGCACTGCTCGTGACCACGCGATTGAGGCGTTCGACGACGGCGATGCTATACGGCCGAATGTTCGGATCGAGGCTCGGATCTGCAGCAGAGCTCATCTTCAAAGGACGACCGTCTCTGTCGAGCTCGACGAGTCCGCCCGGTGCTTTGTTGAAACCCTTCGTGTATTGGAACGTCGCCAGCGTGTTACCGTTCGAAAGATAGACGAACGTGTGCGGATACATGTATGGTCCGGCGTTGGCAAAGTGCGCGACGAGCTTCGGTTTCATCGCGTTGCTTAGGTTGAAGATGTACGTGCGGTCGGCCATCCAGTCGTTCGCAAAGAGCACGTTGTTCGGCGGCAGCGAGTAGTTGGTATGATGCGCCATCTGTGCGCCATGCCCGACTGGGAGCATCGCGACGAGCTTACCGAACGGCTTGTCTTCGGGTGCGACGTCGAAAACAGCTAAGAAATCGCGTCCGAGGCCGGTTGCCCTATAAACCGACGCGTCAGGGTGCCGGGCCTCCATGGCCCAGACGAAGAGGTAGTGGCTGTGTCGAGTAGCGGGCACCGCCGCGAGAAGCGCAACGCCGAAAAGAATCGTGAGTAAACGAGCGGCGCGGTGTACGTGCATGCTTGGCCGTTCTCACGACGAGCGCTCTCCCCTTTAGGTTGTGAACGAGACGATCTGGTTCTCGTCGCGATATGCCGTCCACCACGCATGCCCATCTTGCGTTAGCGAACGCGCAGCATCTGAGATCGAAGCGATGTCAGTGACGACGGCCTGCGTGCCGCTAAGATCAATCCGCGCGACGTGCATGTGTTCGAACTCCTCGTCGCCCGCCAAGCCGTAGAGCGTGCCGTTGAGGAAACCGATACCTGCGATGCGCTGCGACAACGGCCACGATCGTTCTGCCGTACCACCAGGATTGAGTGCGACGATTTGACGCTTACCGATCTGCAGCAGATAGAGTTGCGAGCCGTTGGACGCGAGGTGTGAACCGGAAAGATCAGGCAGCGCGAGCTTACTCTCCTCGTCGAAGCCTTTCCCTGGAACGAACGTGTAGAGGTACCGATCGTCGTCTGCGCCGACTGAAACGACGACACGAAGGGCATCGCCGAGGATTGCTACCCCATACGGTTTCCCGGCAGCCGGATACTGGCGCCGTACCTGCCACGTCGCCGCATCGATCTCGTAAAGCGCCGCCGCATCTAAGGATCCCACGTAAAAGCTGCCGCCGATTGAGGCAAGGCCTTGCGGGCGACCCGCTGGGGAAGCCTCAGACCGAGTTTCATGTATGCTTTGCATGGAGCTAGAGATACGTTCCGACCGCGGGAGGTTGCGCCAACGCGCGCTATCTGCAAAGATTCTTTCATACCGGTATAGAGGTTGCAATGGCGGTTGGAAGGTGCCACCGAAATTCAAATCGTCGACTATCACTAAGGAGAGTACCGAAGAAGTGAAAGACCTAACCATTCCTACCAGAAGGCGCCCGCCGCACGCTGGCAGCCGCAATGGATATTTCCTATGTCCGGCTCAATGAGATACTCAACGCGCACCGAGGCATCACTCCGGATACGGCACTCCGCTTGGCTCGTGTGTTCGAGACGAGCGATACTCTTTGGATCAACTTGCAGACCGTGCTCGATCTATTTGATGCTCGGCATTCCCCGGAGGCAAAGAAGATCGCAAAACTACGATCGGTCCGGCGGAGTGCCGCCTAGCGAGGAGCCACCTCAGGTGAAGTAGCTCCCACTTCAAATGGCTCCGGATGCTGGACTCGAACCAGCGACCCGCTGATTAACAGTCAGCTGCTCTACCAACTGAGCTAATCCGGAACGTCATCGGCGCGATAGGGAGCGCCGCCCCAGCAGTATAAACGAGAGCCATCGACCAGGCAACTCCGGCCCCATCCGACGACCGTGCTCCGACGTGTTTGGAGCTACGTTGCTACGGCTGCGGCGCCACCGCGTTCATCTACAAGCACGCCAAGGCCTTCTGCGCCGCATGCGGAGCGCTCGTCGCCAACTGCTGCGGCGACTAGGACTTCTTCTCGCCGGCGAAGTTTGGCACGCGCAGCGCCTCGCCGGTGAACCCGGCGACCTCGCGCAGCGCGTCGACGCGCCCCGTCCGCTCCCATGACAGATCCAGATCCGGCCGGCCGAAGTGACCGTATGACGCGGTCTGCTTGTAGATCGGTTTGCGAAGGTCGAGATGGTGAATGATTGCTCCCGCGCGGAGGTCGAAGACCTCGCTGATCGCACGCGCAATGGTCTCCTCGGGCGCCTTCGCTGTTCCAAAGGTTTCGACGAGAACGCTCACGGGCTCAGCGACCCCGATCGCGTAGGCTAGTTGTACCTCGCAGCGATCTGCAAGACCCGCTGCGACGACGTTCTTTGCAACCCAACGCGCCGCATACGCTCCCGAACGATCAACCTTCGTCGGATCCTTTCCGGAGAACGAGCCGCCGCCATGCCGCGCGGCGCCGCCGTACGTGTCCGCGATGATCTTCCTGCCGGTGAGGCCTGCGTCACCCTTTGGTCCGCCGATGACGAATCGCCCTGTCGGGTTGACGAGCACGCGCGTCTTCTTGTCGCGCAGCGACTCCGGAATCACGTGGTTGACCACTTGTTCCGTAACTTCATTACGAATGACTTCGAGAGGAATATCCGGATCGTGTTGCGCCGAGACGACGACCGTGTTCACGCGCACGGGCTTGTCGCCGTCGTATTCGACCGTCACCTGCGACTTGCCATCGGGACGCAAATATGGAATCGCGCCGTTCTTGCGTACGGCAGCGAGGTGTCGCGTGAGATTGTGCGCGAGTACGATCGGCAGCGGCATGAGCTCGTCCGTCTCGCGGCACGCGTAGCCGAACATCATGCCTTGGTCGCCGGCTCCGGTGACTTCGAACTCGTCGTTGTCGCCAGCCTTCGCCTCGAGGGATTTGTCGACGCCGAGCGCGATATCGGGCGACTGTTCGTCAATGGAGACGTTGACGCCGCAGGTTTCATAGTCGAATCCTACCGCGGAGCGCGTGTATCCGACATCTCGAATCGTCTCGCGCACGATCTTCGGGATGTCCACGTACGTCTTCGTCGTCACCTCACCGGCGATGTGAATCTGGCCGGTGATCGCGAACGTCTCTACGGCGACTCGCGAGTACGGATCGTCCTTGATCAATGCGTCGAGCACCGCGTCGGAGATTTGATCCGCAAGTTTATCCGGGTGACCTTCGGTCACCGACTCGCTCGTGAGTAATCGCCTATATGTAGACATTTATGTTCCCTCGCTCCAGGATTCCATGTATTTCGCCTGCTCCGGCGTTAGCGCATCGATGGCTACGCCCATCGACGCGAGTTTGAGCAGCGCGACTTCTTCGTCGATCTCAACCGGCACGTCGTAGACCTTCTTCTCGAGACGCTCATGCTCTTTGACTAAGAACGCCGCGCTCAGCGATTGGTTTGCAAACGACATGTCCATGACCGCGGCGGGATGCCCTTCGCCCGCCGCCAAGTTGACGAGTCTTCCTTCTGCGAGGATGCAGATGCGGCGCCCGTCAGCAAGCTCGAACTGCTCGACGAACGCGCGAGGCTCTGTCTTCTTCTTCGCAAGGCGTGCGATGGCGTCGAGGTCGAGCTCGTCGTTGAAATGTCCCGAATTGCAGACGATCGCCCCGTCTTTCATCGCGCGAAAGTGCTCCTCGCGAATGACGTGATAGTTGCCTGTCACGGTCACGAAGAGGTCGCCTTCTGTTGCGGCTTCGGCAATCGGCATGACGCGATAGCCGTCCATGACTGCCTCGATGGCCTTGCGCGGATCGACTTCGACGACGACGACGTGCGCGCCAAGTCCGGCGGCGCGCGACGCGATGCCACGGCCGCACCAGCCGTAACCGACGACGACGACCGTGCTTCCGGCGAGCAAGAGGTTCGTCGCGCGGATGATGCCGTCGAGCGTTGACTGTCCGGTGCCGTAGCGGTTGTCGAACATATGCTTCGTGAGCGCGTTGTTCACGGCAATGACAGGATACGGCAATACGCCGTCACGCTGCATCGCACGCAGGCGAATGACGCCTGTCGTCGTCTCCTCGCAGCCGCCGATCATACCGGCGAGCAGATCTTTGTGCGATTTGAAGATCGTCGTGACCAAATCGCATCCGTCGTCCATCGACATCTGCGGGTTCGTCGCGATGACTGACTCGATGTGCGAATAGTAACGCTCGTGATCCTCACCCTTGATGGCGAACGTAGGAATGCCGTACTCGCAGAGCGCAGCGGCCACGTCGTCTTGCGTCGAAAGCGGGTTGCTTGCGCAAAGCGCGATCTTCGCGCCGCCGGCCTGCAACGCGAGCATCAGGTTTGCGGTTTCGGTGGTAACGTGAAGGCACGCGCCGATGCGCACTCCCTCAAGCGGCTTCTCGGTTGAGAAGCGGTCGCGAATCTGAGCGAGGACCGGCATGAAGGCTCCAGCCCACGCAATGCGCGAACGGCCACGCTCGGCGAGGCCGCGATCTTTTATATCGCCTTGTGGCGCAACGGCGGTTTGCATCCGCCCTCGATTCGCCCGCAAGGCCTAGCATCCCCGTTGCACAAAGCACCCTTCGTGGAGAGCCTTTCGGAGTATCTCGAGCGCCTTGCGTCCGCACGTCCCACGCCTGGTGGTGGAAGCGCTGCGACCATCGTCGCAGCTATGGCAGCCGCACTCGTGGCGATGACCGCGCGCATCACCGCCGGCAACCAGCGTTACGCCGATCGTCACGACGAAGCAGCGCGCATCGTGCACGCTGCGGACGCACTTCGGGCGCAGTTGGTCGAAGCCGCCGAGCGAGACGCAGCTGCGTTCGACGCTGTGATGTCGTCGACTGGCGACGCGCGTCAGCGCGTCCTCGTTCGCGCCGCCGAAGAGCCGTTGCGCGCGATGGCGTTAGCACTCGACGTGCAGCGCCTCTCCGCCGAAGCGCTCGCGCTGAACAACAAGCATCTTGCAAGCGACCTCGGCGTCGCCTGCGAACTTGCGGCGGCCGCTCTTACTGCCTGCGCCTACAACGTGCGCATCAATCACAAGTGGCTGCACGATGCGGGCGTCGTTGCCATTCAAGCCGCGGAGATGCAACGGCTCGAGCGAGAGAGTGTTACCGAGCTCGAACGCGTTCGAGAAATGGTGCGATAGCGTCGTCGTCGACGGACATCCCGACGCCGTGCGCATGATAGCGGATATCGTGAAAATCGGATCCCGCAGTCATGACGAGCCCGTATTCCTTCGCCTTCTTTTGAAAGAACTGGACGTCGGCAGCGGCGTGGAGAGGATAGAAGACCTCCAAACCGTCGATACCTTCGCGCACGAGCGCGTCGATGATAGATCGATCCTTCAGCCTTCCCGGATGCGCGAGCACGGCAACGCCGCCGCACGCGTGAATCGCGGCAATCGCTTCCTGAGGCGTCGTGTGCGTCGACGGTACGTAGCCGGGCCTGCCACGGCGGAGCAGTCCGCGAAATGCGGCTTCGATGCTCTCGACCGCACCCGCTCGAACGAGCGCCTTTGCGACATGGGGCCTGCCAAGTGACTTCGTCACACCAGCTTCGCGCTGCACTCCTTCGAAGGTGATTCCGTAGCCGGCGACCTGGAGTTGCTCGACCATGCGCTGCGCTCGACGGTAGCGCTCGCGCCGGTTGCGTTCGAGCATCGCGTTCAGTTCGGCGTTATCTAAAGGAAGAGCGTAGCCGAGGACATGCACCTCATTGTCGCGCCACGTCGTATTGATCTCGATTCCCGTGACGAACTGCGATCCGGCTGGTGGCTCGAATTCGCCATAGGCGGAGAGCGTGTCGTGGTCCGAGATCGCAAAGACCCCGACCGCGCGGTCGCCCATGTAATCCGAGAGCGCCTGCGGCGTCAGCGAGCCGTCGCTTTCAACCGTGTGGCAATGAAAGTCGACGATCACGCAATATTACGTAGGAAGAGTCGCTTGATCTCGGTTGCGTTGCCGCTCGCGACGTCGACCGTTGCGACGATTCCGCAGAACTGCCGTGGTCCAGTCTTCTGCACCGAGAAGCGGTCGGAGAATCCAGTGAGGAAACGGTCGAGCACCGCCTTTTGCTCCATGCCGATGACACCGTCCGTTGGTCCGGTCATGCCGACATCACTAATGTATCCCGTACCGCCGGCCAGGATCTGCTCGTCCGATGTCTGGACGTGCGTGTGCGTGCCGTAGACGAGCGAGACGCGTCCGTCGAGATACCGTCCGAGCGCGAGCTTTTCCGACGTCGCCTCCGCGTGCACGTCGACGATGATGACCTTCGTCTGCGCACGCAGTGATGCAACCGCCTCGTCTGCGGCGCGAAATGGGTCGTCGACGGGCGGCATGAACGTGCGCCCCATGAGGTTGAGCACACCGACCGTCACGCCGCCGGCGACGAACGTCCCGAAACCGTGGCCCGGCGCGCTGGGCGGGTAGTTTGCGGGTCTGATCACGCGGTCGGATGCGTCGAGATACGCGCCGAAGTCGCGCTTGTCGAAAATGTGGTTTCCGCTCGTAATGAAGTCGACGCCGGTTTCGAAGAGTTCTTGTGCCGTCTGCGCCGTCAACCCAAAGCCTCCGGCGACGTTCTCACCGTTCACAATGCAGGCGTCGACGTGGTGTTGATCGCGCAGCAAGGCGACGCAACGCTTGAGCGTATCGCGCCCAGGAGATCCGACGACGTCGCCGACGATGAGAAACGAGAGCGATGCTAGCGGCGAGCCGGTGCCTTCGCTTTCTTTTGTGCCTTCAGGAAGTAGACCAGCACGTGCTTCTCTTCTCGGAAACCGACGAGATTCTTCGCTTGCGCTGGATCGCGCATGGCCTCGATCGCATAGAGAGCCGCATCGTCCTGCGCTGCCTCGTCTTCGTCGAGTCCGTCGTCGGCATGGGCGCTGCAGACAAGCGTCTCGCTAAAGCGCGCCTTGAAGAGAGCGCAGAGCATCTCCAACTCGTCCTTCGAGAACGTGGCAAGGTCGCGCGTGACGTGGACGAAGCTCATCGAACGCTCGCCTTCGCACTCGACGCCGATCCGCTCCGGCGATGCATTCTCGAGAAGCAAGAACGCCGTAACGTGGTCCTCGGCCGCCTCGGCAATCGCGCGCTGCGAGGAACGATCGAGACGCTGGCGCACCGCGAACGTAAGCCGCAACGTCCCTTCGGCCGGATGCGTACGGATCGACGAGAGCTCAGGAAAGCGCGCGAGCAGCGCGCAGACGAGGCTAACGGTGTCTGCGTTCTCGACGGGGAGCCGGGCGGTCGCGTTCGTTGCTGTCATGATTTCTGAAGGTGCCTATCCCCCGAAAACGGCGGGCTGCAAGGGGAGGGCGGGGATTGTACGACGTCCGCTCAAGGCCAACCCTTGTCAGTGGAAGAAAGTTTCGGAGCGCATGAGACTTCGGGACCTGCCCGGGGCGGCAATCCTTGGCTTGCTTGCTTCGGTCCTCGCCCATACTGCCGCTTACGGCAGCGGCCATGCAATGGGTGGTGGCTATCACGACGCGCTTCTCGGCGGCGCGGCGCTGGCCGCGCTCGTGGCTCTCGCTATCGCTGTGTCGGTAGCGTGGACGTGCGCTGGAAGCATTCCCGACGGGACCGTCGTCGGCGCGCGCCTACGCAGCCTCATGCCCTCATGGCCGGCCGTCCTCGTCGGCGCGACCGCTTGGTTCGCCCTCGGAGAGCACGTCGAGCCGCACCATGAGGCCGTTGCGCCTCTCATTATCGTTGCCGCGCTCGCGTTTGCCGCATGGTCCGTTCTCGTCTGCGCGCGCGCGCTCGTCGCATTTCTCTCGGCAATCGTCATCGCGATTCGTACGACTGCATTTGCCGAGCTCGCGCACGAGCGTCCTCAACGCCTTCGCTTCTTCCCACCGCTCTCGCGTTCGCTGCTGCGTGCGCAGCGGCGGTACGCTCGGCCTCCCCCGGTTGCGATCGCGCGCGCATAAGCGCGCTCCAGCACCCTAGATCGCACGCTTTTCCAATACAAGGGGGATCATGTTCCGCGTTCTTGCGGCTTTCTTGGCCGCGCTTTGTTTCGGGCTCGCGACGTTCGGCGCCGCAGCCGCAGCGACAACCGGCCTCGTCCGTGGCACGGTCACGCTCGACGGCAAGCCTGCCGCCGGCGCACGGGTGACGCTCACCGGCGAAGGTTCGCTCTACGCAACCAGCACCGACGCGCAAGGCCACTTCACGTTCTCCGACGTGCCGTTCGGATATTACACGCTTACCGCACACGATGACGACGTTCAAGACCGTCAGGTCTCGCTGAACGTCTCCAGCGACAGCGTCGTCAACGTCGCGGTGGCGCTATCTCATCTCAAGGCAATCGCGCATGCGACGATTGTTGCGAGTGCCGGCGTCGCGGGAACGCCGGTTGCCGTCAACCAAATTGATAAATCGCAAATCGATGCGTCACCCGAGCAAGATAACCTTTTCCGCATCATTGAGACGCTACCCGGTATCGTTCGCTTCTCGTACGACGAGCCCGTCGCTCTCGGATTTCACGGCGTCACGTACGAAATCGATGGGGCTCCGCTTCCTCTCGCAACGAGTTCGAACTACGCCCAGATCATCGATCCTAAGGACATTGACTCGCTGGAAGTCTACACGGGAGACTTTCCCGCGGAGTACGGCGGCCAGCGAATGGGCGCACTTGTCAACATTATCACGGATCGCGCCGAAGACGTCCCCGAAGGAACGTACGGAGAGCTTACGGAGGGCTTCGGCAACTACGGCCAAGCACTGGGAGAGCTCAATACCGCGAGTCGCTTCGGCTCGACCGAGGTCTTCCTCGATCTCAACTCGCAGCGCACGAACTATGGACTCGACGCACCGACGTACGTGCCGATCAACGACAATAGCTCTTCGTCCGACCAGTTTCTGCGTACGATCACGCAAATCAATTCCCGATCGTCTGTCTCCTTCGACTATGGTAACCAACTGTCACAGTTCCAAATCCCCATCAACACGGATCCAAACAATCCGGTCGATCCGGAGGTGAGCATTCCTGGCACGGACGACGTGCAACGGGAGTACGATCGATTCTCCAGCTTGAACTACACGCTCGCATCGAAAGATGGGAACGGCGTCTTTCAAATCATTCCGTGGTACCGGATGACGGAGATCGACTACGCCGGCGATCTTCCGCTCGACGTGCTCGCGACGGAGCCCGATCCCATCACCGGCGTAGTCGACCACATGGTCGGACTCGATCAAGATCGTTTGGCGTCCTATGCCGGGATCCGCATTAGCGACTTCCGCGCGACGGGAACACATGCGTGGAAGGTTGGCATCGACGCCGACCGCGAGGACTTTAGCGCAAACGAAACGTTCGCGTGCTACTACTTCGACTGCGATCCCACGAATGCACCCGTGACACCCTACTACCCGATCTATACGGCCCAGGCGCAAGCGGGCACGAACTTCGGTGCGTACGCCGAGGACACGTGGACGCCGATTCCCATTCTCTCCGTGCAGTACGGCCTTCGCTACGATCACTCGACAGGGTACGTCGGCGGAGACATGCTCGAGCCGCGAATCGGCGTGAATCTGCGAGCGGACGAAAAGAACATCGTGCACGTCTACTACGGCAGATTCTACGCCGCGCCGCAACTCGAGGACGTTCGTCAAGCGTGTGCGCTCCTCGGCGCCGGAAGCGGCGAGTGCGCGGCCGCTCCTGTGTACAACCTCCAGCCCGAACGAGACGCGTTCTTTGAAATGGGGTTGCAGCATACGTTCTCACAGCAGATCACGGGATACGTTGACATCGACGAACGTAACGTGATCAACGTGCTCGACACGACGCAGTTGCTGAACACGCCGCTCTTCGCCGTCTTCAACAATGCGCTCGGACGCTACGAAGGCATCGACTTCCGCGTACAAGACCGCATGCCGAACGGAAACTACTGGTACGTGACGACGACGGTCTCGTCGTCGGAGGCGGGCGGCATCTCTGGATCGACGTTCCTCTTTGGTCCCGCGCCAAATCCGCCAGGCGTTCCGCTGACGTCGCCCGAGCTGCTCTCTCCCGAAGATCACGACCAAACCGTTGCGTCGACGGCCGGGTACACGTCTCGCTTCGGCGCGGCACGCGAGTGGTACGCAACGCTCGAAGGCGACTATGGTACCGGGTATCCCGTGGCGTTCGAAAACGCGACGACGACGCTTTCGGGGCGTCTTCCCTCGCACCTCACCTTCAACGGGTCGGTCGGCCGCAATCTCTTCGGGTCTGCAAATCACGGCCTCGGCGTGAGAATCGACTTCGACAATCTGCTGAACCATCAGTACATCATCAAGATCGCCAACGGCTTCAACACGACGCAGATCGCGCCGGGCCGCTCGGTGCTCTTGCGGCTTACCGAGGCATTCTAGCGAGGAATCCCAATCGTCCGCGTGAATATCGTGCGTGAAGACTCATGCACGATATCGCGCGCGGACGAGTCGCCGTTACCGGTGGCGCCGGCCTCATTGGAAGCGCCGTCATTTGGGCGCTCAATCGGCGCGGAATCGACAACGTTCTCGTCGTCGACCGCCTCGACGAAAGCGAGAAGTGGCGGCACCTCGTTCCTCTTCGATTCGCGGATTATGCGGATGCAGACGCGTTCGCGTCGCTCCTCGATGAAGGCGCCTCGAAAAGCGGGATTCGCACGATCGTTCATCTCGGCGCCTGCTCTTCCACGACCGAGCGCGACGCCGGATACCTCATGCGCAACAACTACGGTTACACGAAGATGCTCGCGCATCACGCCGCTGAAGCCGGCATTCGATTCGTGTACGCATCTTCTGCCGCGACGTACGGCTCTCTCGAAGAAAGCCTCAGCGAGTCCCTCGATCCGCACGCGCTCCGCCCGCTCAACGCATACGCCTTCTCAAAGCATGCGTTCGATCTCTACGCGAAGCGCACGGGACTTCTCGATCGCAGCTGCGGCATCAAGTACTTCAATATCTTCGGACCGAACGAAGACCATAAGGGCGAGATGCGCAGCGTCGTGCTCAAGGCATACGAGCAAATTCGCTCGAGCGGCAGCGTGAAGCTTTTTAAGAGCTATCGGCCCGAGTTCGCCGACGGCGAGCAGCGGCGCGATTTTCTTTACGTCAAGGATGCTGCCGAGATGACGGTACATCTTGCAGCCGCGGGCACGACCGGGATCGTCAACGTCGGTTCCGGATTGGCGCAAACGTGGCTGAGTCTCGTGCGACCGATCTTCGAAGCACTGCGCGTTCCGGAACGTGTCGACTTCATCGAAATGCCGGAGACTCTCCGTGGAAAGTATCAGTACTCGACGTGCGCCTCGACCGCGCGTCTACGAGATAGCGGATACGATAGGCCGATTACCTCGCTGCACGACGCCGTCGTCGACTACGTGACGCAGTATCTCGTTCCGGGCCGCTCCCTCGACCCACAGGACGTGCCGCTGGAGGCAAAGGCTCGCACGTAGCGGAAGCCCTGTCGTCCCTCTCTCCCTAACGAGGTTTTTTCGTGCCCCCAACGAGTTCTCGTTCGCAGCGACGCCAAGCGGCACGCGGCGGCTCGCAGACGCCGAAGAAGAATCGCGGTCCCCTCATACTCGTCGCCGTCATCATCGTCGTCGCGATTCTCGCAGTGCTCGGTCTCAAGCTTCCCGATATGCTGCAGCAGAATCAGGTTGCAGCGGCGAACGCGACGCCGACTCCGGCGCCTGGAAAGACGACGACGCCGATCCAACTCGTGAACGGCGTTGCGATCGGCAAAGCAGCCTTTCCAAACCCGATAAAGGCAAATCCGCATGACGGAGCACCGGTAGACGGAATCACGTGCATCGCTCAGGAGCAGACGGTATTACATATCCACTCGCATCTCGCGCTCTTCGTCAATGGGAGTCAGCTGCAAGTTCCCGCCGGTATCGGAATTGCGCCGATTCCTCCACAGGGATGCCTGTATTGGATTCACACGCACGACACGACCGGCATCATTCACATCGAAGCGCCGGCTCTCGGGCCGCCCGGAGGCGGTCCGTTCACGCTCGGCATGTTCTTCGATATTTGGAATCAGCCGCTCACGCAGAACGACGTCGCCGGAAAGCGAGGGCCCGTTACCGCTTACGTGAACGGCATGCTCTGGAGAGGAGATCCGCGATCGATTCCTCTCCTCGCACACCAGCTCATCACGCTCGAAGTTGGCAAGAGGGTGCCGCCACCGAACTACGCGTTCCCGTACGGCGTCTAGCCGGCTCTAGTTCGACGTGAGGAGCATGTCGTCGTAATAGGCGTAGTCGTAGTACGTCGTGCTCGACGAGCTGTTCCATATTCCGAGGAAGAGCGTAACCTTCGTGCCCGCGTAGGCGGATAGGTCGTACGGTCCTTTTTCACGCCATACGCCTCCGTGCGCGAGATTCGGGTTGCCACTGCCATCGATGGCGCACGGGGCTTGAGCGCTGTTACCGGTTCCTGCGCTGAGGTTGTTGTAACAGTTGTTCTCGGAGAAGAGCACGGCCGACGGTAGCGTCGTGCTTTCCATGGTGCCGTTCGTCTTCGTAAACGATCCGTACGCGAAGATGTCGGCTTCGGAGTCGTACGCATCGTAGTACGCGTAGTTTCCACCTTCGAGCACGAACAACGTCAACTCCGGGCTCACGGCCGGAACCGTAACGTCCTGACATATTCCGACCGCGCCTTTTCCGCGCAGGACGACTTCACTTCTACCGACTTCCGCAGCCCACGAGCCGGTGTGCGCGCCTCCGGTCGGCGTTTGGTTCTGCATCGTCACGTCATCCGGTGACGGGGCGGTCGTTGGCACGGTGTCCGGACCCGGAGTCGGCGACGTGTACGCGCTCGGAGAGTTCACCGGATTCGGATCGACTTCGGCCACCTGATGATGCTGCGCATAGCAGACGTACCACGGTGTCAGCGAACCGCTTTCGAAGTCGCCGTTGCTCAGTGCGTTCAGCGGCGTCGGCGTCGGCGTCGGCGGTGGTGTCGGAGACGGCACCGAGTACGTGCCGGTATACAGTCCCAACCAGAGCGTCTCACCCTCTTGCAGCGCGATCGCTGGATTGAACGCGCCGCCGCTCAGCGTATACCTCGACGTCGTCCCGGCAACGAGCGTGCCCGACGTGAGGAATGCCGTCCATT
>JASHPC010000112.1 GCA_030038335.1 Vulcanimicrobiota bacterium | reverse complement strand
CTCGCACTCATCGAGTTGCGCGAGCGCATCGGAGGGGTGGCGCTGCCACGCGTCGACGTCGTCGATCTGCGGGAGGAGTTTGCGTCTGGGAAGCGCGGCATCTTCTCTGCGGCGCTTGCCCAAGCGCTCGCCGAACGCCTTGAGCAACGCGAGAAGTCGATTCTCTTCGTGAACCGGCGCGGCAGCGCGCGTTTCTTGCTTTGCCGGACGTGCGGAAACGTTCCTGAGTGTCCGCATTGCAGCGTCTCGCTCTCCGTGCACCGAAGTGAAGGGCTCTTGCGATGCCACTACTGCGACCATCAAGAACGCGCGCCGGCGACGTGTATCCTGTGCGGCGCCAAAACGGTCGGCGAGTTCGGTCCTGGAACGGAGCGCGTCGTCGAAGAACTCGAGCGGCTCTTTCCCGATGCGCGCGTCCTGCGCATGGACTCCGACACGACGACGCGCGTAGGAGACCATGCGCGCATTCTCAGGGAGTTCGAAGAGAGCGGCGACGTGCTTGTCGGAACGCAGATGGTTGCAAAGGGCTTGGACTTTCCGCAAGTGACGCTCGTCGGGGTCGTGGCGGCAGACGTCGGTCTTCACGTAGCGGATTTTCGGGCGGCAGAGCGTACGTTTGCGCTCGTGATGCAAGTCTGCGGAAGGAGCGGACGCGGCGGCAAAGGCAGCGCGATCGTCCAGACGTACTCTCCAGAGCACCCCGCGATCGCACGAGCGGCGTCGCACGATTACGTTGGATTTGCGGACGGCGAACTGCGAGAACGGCGCGAGCTCGGCTACCCGCCATCGTCGAGACTGATCTATCTCGGTGTCATGGGACGAAGCCGCGCGGCCGCGAGCGCCGGGGCAGAGCGCTATGCGTCGCTATTGCGCGAGGCCCACGTCGGTGAGGTGCTCGGCCCGGCGCCCTTTCCGATTCCGAAGATGCGTGACGAGTGGCGTTTTCGCATCTCGCTGCGGACGCGGGCGCCGGCGCGAGCTCGCAAGGCCGTTCGGTCGCTCATCGTCCCACTTGCGGCGCGCGACCGGTCAACCAGACTCGCCGTGAACGTAGACCCGTGAACCGCCTTGAGACGTGCTGGGTAGAAGGCACGTAATGCTTGCCCACGGCACCATGAGCGCGGCGCTTCCGTACCTGTGGCCAATTGCTTGGGTCGTCGTTGCCGTCGCCATAGGCATCGTCATTGATCGCTTTGCGCTCGCGCGCTTCGCGCGCGGCCACATCGCATCGACGCACCGCTGGATCGCCATCGGAATCGACGCCTTGCGCGCGGGCATCGTCTTTTGGTGCGCGATCGCGGGAATTCACGCGGCGATGGTAACGTCGTCGCTCGACAGAAACGTCGAGCACATTCTCGACAATGTGCTCCTCGTGCTCGGTTTCGGCTCCATTACGTGGGTTGCGGCGCGATTTGCGGGTAACGTCGTGCACGATCAGACCTCAGGCTTTGGCGGCCGCGTGCTCTCGGCATCCCTCTTGGCGACGATCGCGCAAACGGCAATTGTGTGCGTCGGCGTGCTCGTCATCCTGCAGTCGCTCGGGGTCGCGATCGGTGCCCTGTTGACCGCGCTCGGCGTCGGCGGTCTCGCCGTCGCGCTCGCCCTGCAGCCGACGCTCGCAAATCTCTTCGCCGGCGTTCAACTCGTTGCGTCGAAGTCGCTTCGGCCGGGCGATTTCATCAACGTGAGCGGATTCGAAGGGTATGTCGAAGACGTTACCTGGCGCACGACGAGCCTTCGCGATCTCACGAACAACATCGTCATCGTGCCGAATCAAACGATCGCAAATGCAGCCTTCGTGAACTTTCGGCTAGGCGGACGTGCGGTCGCGATCGACCTTCCATTTACCATGAAAGCGGGAAGCGATCCCGACGCGCTCGAGCGTGCGGCGCTCGACGCTGCAAAGAGCGCGCTCGCAGCACTTGGGGTGACGATTCCTCCGGCACCGATCCCTCTCGTGCGCTTCGATCAGGTCACCGACGGGAGCATCCAAGCGCATCTCATCGTGCGCGTTCCAGAGTCGGTCGATGCAGAGCGGGTCCGAAATGAGACGGTAAAACGTCTCTACCGCGCGCTCGGACCGACGAGTTAGGACTTCTTGCGAGAGGGCGCCTTTCGCGACTTGCTCTTTGCCGGAGCGGTGGGCGCGTTCTTTGCGAGCGCCTTGGCGAGCCGCGACTTCTTGCGCGCCGCCTTGTTCCGGTGGATGAGCCCCTTCCCGGCGGCTTTGTCGAAGGCGCTCTCTACCTCGGCGATAGGAGCTGCGCCGGTCGCGCCCTTTTTAAAGAGCGTCTTGAGGCGAGATTTCGCGTCTCTATTGCGGACGCTGCGCTTTTCGGTTTGCCGTGCCCATTTTTCAGCGGCTTTGATGTTTGGCATCAGTCGACGATAACATGGGGACTCGGCGCGTGCAAGATTTGACAGTAGCTCGCATAGCGATCCTCGGCGATGCCCGTCCCGATGGCTTCGCGAATCGCGCAGCCAGGCTCGTGCAAGTGGGTGCAGTCGGTGAAACGGCAGTGCGGGGCGAGCGGCACCATTTCGACGAACGCGCGCGCGAGCTCGAGTGCGGAGATCGCGCCGAGCCCGAACTCCGCCACGCCGGGGCTGTCTATAAGGAATCCGTCGCCGATGCGGCAGAGGCGTGCGGAGGTCGTCGTCTGGCGGCCGGTGCCTGCTCGAGAGAGCTCGCCGACGCTTCCTTGGCCGCCGAGAGCGCGAAAAATGCTGCTCTTACCTACGCCGGAGACGCCGCAGAGAAGTGCCGTACGTCCGGTAAGCACGGCGCGAAGGCCTTCGATTCCGTCGCCGTGTTTCGGGTCGGCGGTGACCGTCCTGTATCCAAGGCTCGCGTACAAGCGGCTGCGCCGCTCGGCCACGTCGGTCGATACGAGATCGGGTTTGGTGAGAACGACAACCGCTTCGATACGTTCCAGCTCGGTGAACGCAACGAGCGTGTCCACGACGACGGGTCGAAACGGAGGGTTGTCGAGTGCTGCGACGACCGCGAGCGTGTCGACGTTTGCGGCGATCGTCTTCTCGCGCCCGGCGCTCGTTCTTCGCGTGAGCGACGAGCGCCGCGCATCGAGCCGCTCCACGACGGTGCTGCCGTCTTCCAAAACGCGGACGAAGGCGACGTCGCCGGGAACCGGCATGAAACGAGGTCCGCGCATGCGGCGCAGTTGGGCGAGCCTCGGGACGCTCTCGCCGTCGAGCGCAACCCACGCAGCATTGCGCCCTATTGAGACGACGAGGCTGCGGCGAAGTTCTAATGGAACATCTGCAGACATCACATGATCGAGCCCATCGTCCTTGCTGTTTTCCCATCGGCACCGCAAGCCTTGCCGGCGCTCGAGCGCGCTCTGGGCGGCCCCGGCGGCCCTGACGGCATCGTTTCAGTGCGCCGTTCGGACGACAGCATCGTCGTAGAATGGGATCCGTCGCGCAGCGCCGTTCGGCTCGTGATGGCGGCTATTGACGCCGAACTGCGACGGTACAACGCAAGCCGTAGGACCGAGCTTTTGGCGCCGCTTTCGGAAGAGCGCCTCGCGGAAATCGCAGCGGCTGAGCTGGAGGCACCACAGATCGCGCCGGATCGGATACTGGAGAGACTTTTGGAGCGCGCAGGGCGATGTTGACGTGGCTGCTCGCTAACGTAGGCGTGACCGACCTTATCGACGTCGCGGCGACGAGCGTCCTCATTTACTATGTACTCGTTCTCATACGCGGAACGCGAGCGGTGCAGATTCTCACGGGCATCCTCGTCCTTCTCGGCGTTCTCGGCCTTGCGACGCTCTTCCATCTCTATCTCATGGGCGCAATTCTCCAGTTGCTCGTCGCAGTGGGCGTCGTTTCGCTTCCGATCATCTTTCAGCCTGAGCTGCGGCGGGCGCTCGAGCAGTTGGGGCGCGGCGGCGTCTTTCGTATCGGCGACGACCCCACCGAATCGCGCAGGTCGCAGGACCCGTCGATCGCGATACTCTGCGATGCGGCGTTTCTGCTCTCGCGCAGCCACCTCGGCGCACTTATCGTCATCGAGCAGCAGAGCGGTCTTCGAGACCTCACGGAGAGTGGAACGCTGTTGGATGCGCGTCTTTCCGTCGAGCTTTTGCTCGCGATTTTTCATACGCGT
>JASHPC010000111.1 GCA_030038335.1 Vulcanimicrobiota bacterium | reverse complement strand
GCGATGGACGCAGTGTCCAATTTCTGCATTCGGATCAGGGATGTACTGCGACGTCAATCCGCGATTGATCGGTCTCCAGGTTGTGCCACCATCGTCGGTGCGAAACGCGCCCGCGGCCGAGATGGCGACGAACATGCGCTGCGGATCCGACGGATGCAGTAGAATCGTGTGAAGACAGAGGCCGCCCGCACCGGGCTGCCACGACTGGCCCGTCGTATGATGTCGCAAGCCCGGAAGCTCGTTCCACGTCTTTCCGCCGTCAGTCGAACGAAAGAGCGCTGCGTCCTCGATTCCGGCGTAGACGGTCTCCGCGTCGTCAAGCGAAGGTTCCACGTGCCAGACGCGTGTGAACTTCCACGGCTTCGGGGTGCCGTCGTAGTACTGATGCGTTCCTACCTCGCCCTCGTATGAAAAGGCGTTGCCGACAGGCTCCCACGTCTTGCCTCCGTCGTCCGAGCGCTGCATGACCTGACCGAACCATGCGGAGGTCTGGGATGCGTAGATCCGCTCCGGGTTCACCGGCGAGGCTTTGACGTGGTATATCTCCCAGCCAGGAAAGTACGGTCCATCGATCTGCCATTGCCTGCGCGTGCCGTCCGACGACAGGATGAACGCGCCTTTCCGTGTACCGGCGAGAACTCGTATGCGGCTCATCGGGCGCTGCTTCGCCGCCCGCAGCCGACCTCCGGCTCACTTTCGCGCTGCTTACGTATGGACCGAGGATCGGCGCTAGTCGATGCGCTTCCTGAAACGCAAGACAGCTGTCGTGAAAACGACCATTCCGAAGGCTAGAAGCATGAGGACCTGCGGCCACAGGTAGTCGATGCCGACCCCTTTGATGATAATCCCGCGAACGATCGCGAGAAAGTACGTGAGCGGCACAAGATACGCGAGCCACTGCATCACTTTCGGCATTGCATCGACGGGAAAGATGAATCCAGAGAGCAGCATGCTCGGAAGCAGGAAAAACTGAATGAGCTGGATGGCCTGGATGTACGTCTTTGCGATCGTAGAGACGAACGTCCCAAGGCCGACGGTCGTAAAGAAGAAGACGAAGACCGTGAGATAGAGGAAGACGACGCTGCCGGCTACCGGCACGCCGAACCAGAAGACCGCGAAGAGAAGGATCATCGTCACGTTGATGTAGCCAATGGTCATAATCGGGATCATCTTGCCGAGCATCAGCTCGCTCGAGCGGATCGGGCTGACGATGAGCTGTTCGAGCGTCCCGAGCTCGCGCTCCCGAACGATCGTGCTCATCGACAGGAACGTCATCGTGAACTGCATCACGAGCGCAAGCACGCCGGGGACGATGAAGACCTCCTGGCGTAGGCCGGGGTTGTACCAGGCGCGTGCGCGCACGTCGACGCCGATCCGAGGTATGTTGGCGCCTTGCAGGCGCAGCTGCTGTATCTGCAGTGTGTGGCTTATGTTCGTGCCGACGGCTTCGGCGACGGAGAGAGCCGTTTGCGCCGCGGTAGCGTCGGAAGCGTCGACGGCGACCATAACCTGCGGCTGTTGCTTGCGATGGAGCAGCGTTGCGTAGTCCGGAGGGATCACGATGCCCGCGAGCGCCTGTCCGTCATCGATATGCCGAACCACGTCGCGCATGCTCTGGGCTCGGAACGTAATCGAGAAATACTGAGAGTTGGTAAGCGCGTCGAGAAACTGGCGGCTCTCCGCGGTCTGGGAAAGGTCCCACGCGATCGTCGGCTGATGCTTGATGTCACTCGAAAGATATCCGTAGAGAATGACCTGCAGTATCGGCATGAGCACCGTCGCTCCCACCGTGCGATGGTCGCGGAAGAACTGCGTGAACTCTTTCGCGGCGATCGTCCAAACTCGACCCCAGTTCATCTCTTGCCCACGAGACTGGCGAAGACGTCCTCCAACGACGGAGTGACCTGCGCGATGGAATCTACCGGAATCGCGTGCTCTTGCAAAAACTGCGACAAGCGGTCGAGTCCGTCACGTTCGCGGATGCATACGTGAAGTGCGGAGCCGTAAAGACCGGCGCTCGCGACAAACGGCTGCGTTTCGATCGCGTCGAGAACGCGCACGGTATCCGGCGAGAGAATCTCCGCGGTGATGCCGTTGCGTGCGTCGCGTTTGAGCGACTCCGGCGTGCCACTAGCGACGATTTTGCCGTCGTAGATTAGCGCGAGATCGTTGCAATGCTCCGCTTCGTCGAGGTAATGTGTCGTGACGAGCACGGTCGTTCCCGCCTCCGCGAGGGCGACGATGATATCCCAGAACTCGCGGCGTGAGAGCGGGTCGACGCCGGAGGTTGGCTCGTCGAGGAACACCATCTGCGGTTCGTGCAGGAGCGTACACGCGAGCGCAAGGCGCTTGCGGTAGCCGCCGGACAGCGTGCCGGCGAGTCGCGCGCGTTGGCCGTACAGATCGAGGCGCTTCAGCCAGTGCGAAATGGCGTCCTCGCGTTTCGTTCCGGCGAGCCCGAAGAGGCCCGCGTAGAAGCGTAGGTGCTCTTGCACTGAAAGGTCGTTCCAAAGACTCGATCCCTGCGCCATATAGCCAATGCGAAGCTTCACTTCTTCCGGGTCGCGCGCGACGTCGAAGCCGAGAACCTCGGCGCTTCCCGACGTGGGAGAGAGAACGCCGCAAAGCATGCGAATCGTCGTGGATTTGCCGGCTCCGTTAGGACCCAAAAATCCCCAAATCTCACCCGCGCGTATCTCGAACGAAACGTCACTAACTGCGACGAAATCGCCGAACCGTTTCGTCAAGGCGTCGGCTCGGATCGTGGGCGCTGCGGAGCCGTTCACGTTTGTAACCTCGCAACGAACGCGTCTTCGAGGGACGGCGGAATCGTCCGGAACACGGCATCCGAAACGTTCGCCGCTGCGAGCCGTGAGCGCATGGCGGGAATGGCTGCGTCTGCCGATGGAACGAGCGCGTGCAGCACGTCGCCAAAAATCTCGATGCTGCGAACGAGTGGTTCGTCGCGAAGATTGCGGCGCACGTCGCCGCGCTCGCGTGACGTGATCTCCACGACCTCACCCGTGAGATGCGATTTCAGTTCCGCCGGCGTACCGCAGCTTAGGAGCGTGCCGCGTGCGATGAAACCGACGCGTTTCGCGCGTTCGGCCTCGTCCATGTAGGGCGTGCTCACGAAGATCGTAGTTCCGCCGGCATTGATGCGGTAGAGGATCCGCCAAAACTCGCGCCGCGAGACCGGATCCACGCCGGCGGTCGGTTCGTCGAGCAAAATCGTGGACGGGCTATGAATCAACGTGCACGCGAGAGCGAGTTTTTGCTTCATTCCACCGGAGAGATCGTCCGCGAGGCGATCGCCAAAATCGGTCAGCGCGAAATCTGCAAGCAGCGTGGTCGCGCGACGCCCGAACTCGGCTCGCGAAACGCCGAAGATGGCGCCATAAAAGCGAAGGTTCTCCATCACCGAGAGGTCGGGATAGAGGCTGAATCGCTGTGGCATATATCCGACGGATGCCTGCACCTCGGCGGTCTGCAACGCGAGGTCCAGGCCGTCGACGCGCAGCGTTCCTTCGTTCATTGCGAGCGCTCCGCAGACCAGCCGCATCAACGTCGTTTTTCCGGCGCCGTCGGGACCGACGAGCGCGAAGATCTCGCCCTTTTCAACGTGCAACGAGAGGCGTTGCACCGCGATGAGAGAGCCGAAGCGGCGAGTCACACCCGAGATCTCGATGGCCGGTGGCACCATCACGTTCCTACATGAATCGTCGCGTCCACCGGGAGACCCGGTTTGAGCGTACGAGTGCGATCGACGAACTGGATTTTGATGCGGAAGACGAGATACTCGATGCGCTCTTCCTGTGTCTGGACGTTCTCCGGCGTAAACTCTGCCTCCGTGCCGATCTCGCTCACGGTTCCCGGGAACGACGTGCCGGGCATGCCGTCGACGGTCACGTCGGCTCGCATGCCGGTCCTGATTCGTGGCAGATCGGTTTCGCTAACGTAGACGTAGACGTACGGATGGATTAGATCGCCGACCGTCATCACCGCGGATCCCGGCTGCACGAGCGAACCGATTTCGAAGTTGTGCGAAACGACGTATCCGTCATACGGCGCGACGAGGCGTGTCTCGCGAACCTGGTCCTTCGCGAGCGCGAGGGCTGCACGCGCCTGG
>JASHPC010000110.1 GCA_030038335.1 Vulcanimicrobiota bacterium | reverse complement strand
GTACTAGGGCTTTCGTGGTCGTTTCTCTTTCACGGTGAGACGCACGCGAATCGTATCGCCGGGATAGACCGGCTCGAGAAAACGCAGATCGTCGAGCCCGTAGTTCGCGAGCACCGGCCCGAGCTCGGGCTTCACGAAGAGACCGGCGGCAAATGCGAGCACGAGGTAACCGTGCGCGACGCGCCCTTCGAAAAACGGGCTCGCCTTTGCTGCGTTCTCGTCCATGTGCGCGTAGAATCCATCACCCGTGAACTGCGCAAAATGCTCGACGTCTGCAAGCGTCACTTCGCGCGACGGCGTGTAGAACGTGTCGCCGACGGAGAGTTCGTCGAACGCAAGCTCGAACGGATGACGCTCGAGTGCGTTCTCCTGCGCGCCGGGGTTCCACTCGCCCGTAACGCTGGCGACGCGTCGCGGAGAGCCTTGCACCGCGGTGCGCTGCATATAGTGAAAGACGCCGCGCACGCCGCCAAGCTCTTCGCCGCCGCCCGCGCGTCCTGGACCGCCGTGAACGAGCGGCGCGAGCGGAGAGCCGTGACCGGTTTGCTCTTTCGCGCAGTCTCGGTCGACGACGAGCACGCGGCCGTGGAACGATGCGATGCCACAAACGATCTCATCCACGGCATTCGCGTCGTAGCCGAAGACCGAGGCGACGAGGCTTCCCTCACCGCGATTCGCGATTGCGATCGCTTCGTCAACGCCGCGATATGGCATGAGCGTCGTTACGGGGCCGAATGCTTCGACGGAATGAACGCGCTCGACTTCGAGCGGCTTCTCGCAGCGCAAAACGATTGGTGACAGGAACGCCCCGCTCGCGTCGTCCGCTCCAACGACCTCGACGTGCGACGGATCGCCGTACACGATGCTCGCGTCGCGTTCCAGTTCGCGCACGCGTTCGCGAACGTCGTCTCGTTGCCCGGTGCTGACGAGCGCGCCCATCGTCACGCGCTCCGAACGAGGATTTCCGACGACGACCTTGCCGAGCCGCTCCACGAGCGCGCGTTGGACGTCGTCGAGTAGCCGCTCGGGGACGACTGCGCGGCGAATGCACGTGCAGCGCTGACCCGCTTTGGTCGTGATCTCGCGCAGCACTTCCTTGACGAAGAGATCGAACTCCGGAGTCTGCGGCAATGCGTCAGGCGCGAGGATCGCGGCGTTGAGCGAGTCGCGCTCCGCAACGAAGCGCACGGCGTTGAGGCCGATTGCAGGCGTCGCTTGAAGCTTCTCCGAGGTCGCACGCGATCCGGTGAACGATACGAGATCCTGTCCGGTCAGGTGGTCGAGCGTATCCCCCAGCCTGCCTGCGATGAACTGCACGCTCCCGGGAGGAAAGATTCCCGAGCGTACGATCTCCTCGAAGACTGCAAAGGCGACGTACGCCGACGGCGTCGCCGGCTTCGTGATAAGCGGAACGCCGGCGATAATGGCAGGCGCGAGCTTCTCCAGCATTCCCCAACAGGGAAAATTGTACGCGTTGACGTGCACGGCGACGCCCTGCAGCGGCGTGTAGACGTGCCGCCCCACGAACGTCCCGCCTTTCGAAAGAGGCTCGAGAGGACCGTCGATGGCGACGCGAGCGTCGGGAAGTTCGCGCCGCGCTTTCGACGCGAACGAAAAGAGTGTCATGATACCGCCGTCGATATCGACGAAGCAGTCTTTTCGCGTCGCACCGGTATCGAACGAGAGCTCGTAGAGACGTTCTTTGCACTCGTTCAGATGCAGCGCGAGGCGCTTGACCATATCGGCGCGCTCGTGAAACGTCAAAGCGCGCAATGCGGGACCGCCGGTTTTTCGCGCGTACTCGAGCGCGCCCGCAAAATCAATGCCGTCGCTCGATACCTGCGCCACGACGTGGCCGTCGACTGCGGACCGGACGTCCACGAATCCGCCGTCCGCTTCAGCCCACCGGCCGCCAACATAGGTCGGTACTCTCAAATTCCCCATTCCCATACGCTCCCTACCATTTGGTAGGCTGTACTATTGTACTTCTCGGCCGCCGTAGCGTCAAACTCGCGCGGCGCCCTCGAAGAGCAGGCCTCGAATCGCCCTTGCGATCTGCTCGGCGGGGATGCTGCCGCTCGGCCGATACCACTCGGCGACCGAGTTGGACATGCCGAAAGCTAATCGCGTGAGAAGCGCGGCATCGATATCCTTGCGCATCTCGCCGTTGCGTTGCGCCGCACGCACGAGCTCGGCGACGGCGGAGTCGAACGCGCGACGCCGCGCCATCGCATCGCGTTCCGTCTTGGAGTTTCCACGAACGCGAAAGAGCACGCTCACCTCCGGCAACATGCGCATCGTGACCGTCGCGACGCGAGTCACGATCGCTTCGACGCGCGCCGCCGGCGCGCCGCCGCGCGTGGCAGGTTCGTCCAGCACGGCGAAGAGCGCCCCGAGCGCACGCTCGAGACCGTGACGAAGCAGTGCTTCTTTCCCGGGAACGTGATGGTAGATGCTCGCCTTCGTTATGCCGGCCAGCTTTGCAATTTCGTCCATGGACGTCGCGTCGAATCCGCGTTCGGCGAAGAGGCGGAACGCCACGTCGGTCAGCGAGTCGATGTCGTACGGGCGCCGTGCCTCAGCCATCGCCGTTGCAAGTATGCGCGCCGCAGGCGGGAGGACCTTTCGGCGGCGTCGCACGTTCGGAGCGATGGACGTCACGCCCGAACAGCTCGTCACGCTGCTGCGAAATATGCTGTTGCAGCGCGCGGTCGACACCCGCGGCTTCCAACTCAATCGCCAGGGGAAGATCGGCATCGCCATGGGCTCCGAGGGACACGAGGCGGTGCAGGCTGGGGCGGGCTTGGCGTTCGTGCGCGGCAAGGACCTGCTCTATCCATACTATCGGAACACCGGCATCGTGCTCGCATGCGGCTTCGATCTTGCAGGCGTTTTCCGCTCGCAGTTCGCGCGCGCGACCGACACGACGGGCGGACGTTCCATCATCAACCACGTGACCGACAAAGCCAAAGGCATCGCTACGATTTCGTCGATCATCGCGTCGCAGTGCACGCACGCCGTCGGCGCCGCTTTTGCGCTGCGCTACCGCGGCGAGAACGATCGCGCAGTTCTCTGCACCTTCGGTGAAGGCGCGACGAGCGAGGGCGAGTGGCACGAAGCCGTCAACTTTGCCGCCATTCACAAGCTGCCGGTCATCTTTCTCTGCGAGAACAATCAATGGGCGATCTCGACGCCGATTGGGAAGCAAATGGCAAACGCCAACGTCGCGGATCGCGCAGCAGGATACGGTTTCGAAGGCGTCGCGGTCGACGGATTCGATCCCGTTGCCGTCTATCTCGGCGTCAAGCAGGCGCGAGAGAAAGCCGTCTCCGGCTCGGGCCCGGTTCTCGTCGAGGCAAAGTGCTATCGCTTTCTTTCACATACCACGGACGACGACGAGCGCACGTATCGCACGCGTGAAGAAGTCGCCGCCCAACGTGCGAAGGATCCCGTGCCGCGCTTCGAACGGCGTCTCATCGAAGAAGGCATCCTCACGTCCGAGCAAATCGAAGCGATGCGAAAAGAGGTCGCTCGCACCGTCAACGAGACCACCGATCTCGTAGAAAGCGAGCCGTTTCCCGCGCCGGAGACGCTCTACACGAACGTCTACGCCGGCGAAACCACCCCTTGGATATAGCTAGATGTCGACGTTCATGAAATCGTCGAATGGCGTGATCTGATTCGGGTGGTAGTTCTTGAGATCGCTATTGTAGACTGAAATATCTTCGCTAATCGAGGTGACGATCGTCGGAACGTCGTGCGCTAGCTGCTCCATCACGACGGCGGCATCGGCATTGCGCTGCGCTTGATCGTAGTGCGTAAAAAGCGCGTGCATCGCTGCGTTTGCCTTTTGGTTGCACCAGTGGAGATCGTTTTGGCCGTTGGGAGGAATGACATCGCAGGCGTAGATGGCTGAAAAATCTCCGATCGGATCGTCGACCCATGCGAAAAACGAGACGTCCCATTTGCCGTTGTAGATGATGCCGCCATCCTGATACGTATTGAACAGCTGCGACGAGTTGTAGCGCCGCACGGACATAGCGACGCCGATCTGCTTCCACCACTGCTGAATGAGATCGATCATGCTGTCGACGTCGGACGTGCCTGCCGACGTTACGACCACGAGGTCGAGCCGCACGCCGTTCTTTTCACGAACCCCGTCGGCGCCGCGCTTCCAGCCATCGGCGTCGAGGATCTGATTCGCCTTTGCGATGTCGAAGTCCACGAACGGAATGTTCGGGTCGTAGTAGGGAGCGTTCTTTGGCGCCGGCTCCTCCGATAGGATGCCGACGCCGTGTCCGATCTTGTCGCGCAGCGTCTTTCGGTCGACTGCGAGTTCCAGAGCGCGCCGGACGACCGGATCGTTTACCGCAGGTCGCGTGACGTTGAAGTCGATGTGATTGTACGTGTACGAGGGCTGCCGCAGGTACGCAAAGCCGTTCCCGAGTTCCGACATGCGAGCGAAGTAGTTTCCGGGGACGGTGACCCACATGTCGAGCGCATGCGCTTGCAGCTCGGTAAAAACCGTGTTGCGGTCGGGAACGATCTCGAAGTCGATCTCCTTCAGCTTCGGCTGGCCGCGGAAGTAATACGGGTTGGGGACCATCACGACGTCTTGATTGCGGTTCCACGCCTTGTACATGAACGGACCCGCGCCGATGGGAAGTGAGTTAAACGGCACGTTGTTGATATTCGGATACTGCGCCAGAACGTGCTTTGGGAGAATGCACGGGTTCGCGTCGGCACTCGAAAAGAAGGTCGTGACGAACGGCGAGAAGGGTTTGCGCAGGTGCAGGATGACCGTGTACTTGTTCGGTTCGTCGATCCGCGTGATGAGATCCCATCCCGTTCGACTGATCACGTTGTTCGCTGGATTCATGATCGAATGAATCGTCCAGACGACGTCGTCGGCGTTGAGCGGCACGCCATCCGACCAGCGCACGCCCTTGCGGAGATGGTACGTGATCGTCAAGCCGTCGGGGCTGACGCCTCCGTTTGCTTTCGTTGGAACCTCGGTTGCGATCTCGGGAATGGGCAGGTTGTCATGATTCCACTTCACGAGCCATGCCGCGGTCAGCGACGACATGTAGCTTAACGTCGTCTGCTGGCTCAGCACGGGGTTCAGCGAGCTGATGTCCTCCGATGTTGCGTACCGCAGGACGTGCGGATGCGTCCATGCGTTACCTTCGCCGACGGTAGTGGTCGAAGTCGTCGTCACGCGCGTGCACGCGGTCGCAACGACCAAAAGGAGAACGGTGCCGATCGCAAGTCGCTTCATGGCGCCAACTTCGACGGGCTCGTCCGCTTACTCCCGCATCGCCTGGCCTGCGATTACAGTCTCAGATCGCTGATCCCCGTGGCGTACAGATAGTTCTCCTCGGCGGTGCGAACCCCGTAGAGCGAACTGATGTAGTTGCTCTGAGCGGTCGCGAGATTTCCCTCGGCGGTCACGAGATCGAGAATGGTGTCGACGCCGACTTTGTAACTCGCTTGCGCCGCCTGCATGCTCACCTGCGCCGCAGACAACGCCGCCTGCTCCTCCGTGAAGTTCGCACGCGCTGAAAAGAGTTGCGCGAGTGCCGAGCGCACGTCGGACTCAACGGTGAGCTTCGATTCTGTAAGCAATGCCTGGTCCGAGTTGAGCGTGTACTTTGCGACCTCGATATTGTACCAGGTCTGTCCTTGGTCGTAGATCGGGATCGAGATGCTCGCGCTCAGGCTGCGCGTTGGCGTCCAGTTGCCGTTATTGCCGTAGGGCGGCGGCAACGCGGGGAACTGCCGCGCGGTCGAGTCGCTCCACTGACCGGTCACCGTCGGCACGCGCGCGAGCTCCGCATAACGCAGGTTCGCCTGATCCGACGTCACGGTGTATTGGGCACTCTGATAATCGGGACGCAGGAGCAGGGCCTGCGCAAGCGATTTCGCGTACGTCGGCGTTGCCGTATAGGTATCCGGACCGAGTGGCTCCGGCACGATCTGCGTATCTGCGTCGAGCCCGAGCAGCGTCGCAAACTGCGCCTGCGCGGTAATCGCGTTTCCTTGCGCCTGCACGAGCGAGCCGCGCGCCTGCGCGGTTTCGTACTCTGCCTGTGCGAGCGCCGAAAGCGCCGAGACTCCGTTGCGAATCTGTGCCCGAACTGCGTCTTCTTCGGTTTCGAACTCGCGGACGAGCTGTTCGTCCGCGTCGACGAGCGCCTTGTCTTCGAGAACGGTGTAGTAATCTTGCGCGACGTCGTACGCAAGCGTGTCGAGCTCGCGAAGGAGCGTGCCGCGGCCGGCGAGCTCGGCCTCTTTCGCAGCCTTGATCGCGGCGATGACTCGTCCGCCGTCGAAGATCAACTGCGAGACCGTATATCCGGCGCTCTCCTCCGTCGTTATCTCCGGTGACGTCAAACAGCTAGACGAAACGACCGTGCTCGGGCATCGCGTGACGAGAGAGTAATCCTTTTCCCAGAGACCGTTGGCGCTTATGGCGGGAAACAGCGCTTGTTTCTCGGCACCGTAACGCGCGCGTAACTCACTATAGATCGCGCGTTGCTGGATGAACTGTGGCGAGATCGCAACTGCGACGTCGATTGCCTGCGCGAGCGAGACGTGCGTCGGAACCCCGGGGTGCGGCACGAGCAGTTGGACGTCGGGCGCCGGCGTGCCGTACGCGGGATAGGGCAGCGGAGACGACCTCGGTGCGGTCGTCGGTATGGGCGTCGGAACCGGAATTGGACGCATCTGCGCGCCGGCCGCCAACGGAAGTGTTACGGAAGCACAGAGCGTCAGCGCGACGGCGGATGCTAAGACTCTCCTCATGGTGCGGGGCTGCTCGCGACGGCAACGACGCTGCCGTCGTGCAGCGCATCGGGCCGGGTAGTGATCACAACGGTTCCCGGAACCACTCTATCGCTGATGACCTCCGAAAGCGTGTCGGTCTGCAATCCTAAGCGCACGGGAACCTGCGACGCCACGCCTCGACGCACAACATACACGAAGGTTCCCTTATCCGTCTGTGCGATCGCTGAGCGGGGCACGACGACGGCATTATGGCGTGTGGCCTGCGTAATCACGACGTTGACGAGCATTCCCCCTCGAAGGATATTTCCCGGGTTTGGGAGGCTGAGACGAGCGAGATACGAGAGTGTTCCCATCGTCGGGACCGCGTTCACCGTTTCGACTCTCCCGCGAAACACGCGCCCGGGCAGAGACGCGCTCTCGAACGTCAGACTCTTCCCAGGCGTAACGTAGGGAAGGGCGCGATCGGGAACGTTGACGTTGACCCAGACGGTGTTCACCTGCGAGATCGAGAGCACCGGGGCGCTCGGGCCGGCCTGAGAGCCTGGGTCCAGCAGACGTGCCGTGATGACGCCGTCGTAGGGCGCGTACAGATAGGTCTGCGCGATCTCCGTTTCCAGCAGTCCCGCCTGCGCCTGCGCACTCTGCGCGCTCGCGATCGACGCCTTTACGTTCTCTCCGGCAACGACGTTGTTGCGAATGCCGATCGCCGCAGTTTGGTATGCGCTCTGCGCCTGCACGTACGCCGACCGCGCCGCTTCGAGCTGCGCCTGCGAGACGTAGCCCTCCTTGTACAACGTGCTGTCTTGCCGATAGACGAGGCGCGCGTTTTCGAACGCGGCCTTGGCAGTCGAGACGGCAGTCGTGTTCTGCGTCTGCGTCACGGGAAGTCCCACGACGGCGCCACGAGCGGTCGCCGATGCTTGTTGATACGCTGCCTGCGCCTGCGCGAGTTGTGCACGCAAAAGCGAGTCATCGATCCGCGCAAGCAGTTGTCCTTTACGCACCGCGTCACCGACGTTCACGTCGATGCTCGTGATTGCACCGCTCTGCTGAAACGCAAGCGACGACTGCTGGAGCGGCGCAATTTGTCCGTCCAAGTCTACGTACGTCGCAATGTTTTGGCGCTGCGCCGTCGCGACGTCGACGTTCAGTGGCGGTGGGGCGGTCTGCGATCCGCCATGGCCGCATGCGGCCAAGACGAGCGCCGCGAGCGTCGCCATTGCCAAGCGGTGATGGTGCATCTCGTATCCTGTTCTGAGCGATGAGGACGGGAACCCCACTGGGCTCCGGAGGCGCTGCGCGCTTCAACCTCCACTACCGTGGGATGCCCCTTCATGATTCAACCTCGCCGCTAAAAACCTAGGGAAGCAATCCGGTTGCGACGTATGGCATCCTTTGGATGAGCACGAAGCTCGACATCGGGCGTTCGCACAGCCTGCAGAGCCGCGTCGAGGAATGGATGACCGCGAATCACGCCGGCAACAAAGGCGTTGACGTTCTCGCGACCCCTGTCCTGATCCAGATGATCGAGCAAGCGGCGACGGACTGCCTCGCTCCGTTCTTAGATGAAGGCCGCGTCAGCCTCGGAACGCATATCGAGCTGGAGCACCGCGAACCTGTTCCCGTTGGGTTCATCGTGCGCGTCGAGGTCGAGATCGTGACCATCGACGGGCCTCGCGTCACCTTCTCCGTCCGCGTCTTCGACGAGCAGGAATCGGTGGCCGAAGGGAGCCACGAACGCTACCTCATCGAGCGCGCGAAATTCCTCGCAAAACTACAAGAGAAGCTTTCATAAGCGCCCTTTCCGGGTAAGCTCCCCTAGCAGGGGGGCTAGTCGGCCTCCCGAACACATGGCACAAGGACTGCCCTCGGGGTGGCTCAGCGGTTGGCGCAGGCGAGGACCGGCGCCGCGGCTCGAGCGGCCGCTTCCGTGTTGAAGCACCGAGCGGCAAGCCTTGGTCCTCATCTTCTACCTAGGAGGAAAGCTTTGAAGCGACTGAGCATCGGGGTCCTGATCGCGCTGCTAGCGGCGGGTCTTGGACTCAATGCGGTCGCCGCTCCGTCAGCCTCTGCGCCGCATGGAAACATTGGAACCAATGCGGTAGCGCAGGCGCCGGACCAGGCACCGCCGCCCGACTTTGGCTCTCCGCCGTCTGGGCAAATTCCGATTCTCTACAACGATCATCACGTCTACTCGAAGCCCGACGTTCTGAAACAGGATCGCGTGCTCTCCGCGCTCGTTCGCGGCAGCACGATCCTGATTCCATTGCGTTCGATGTTCGAGCAGATGGGCGCCACGGTAACGTACGACGCGGCCAGCAAGACCGTCGACGTAAGTAAGGCCGGTGCGGACGTCAAGGTGACCGTCGGCAAACCCGAAGTCGTGATCAACGGCGAGACTCGTCCGCTCGACGTGCCGCCGATGATGTATCACGGGATCCTTTTGGTTCCCGTGCGTGTGATTTCGGAAGGTATGGGAGCGTACGTGTTGTGGGTTCCGGACCGCCACCTCGTGGTCGTTCGGTACATCCCGCCCACGCCGCCGCCCACGCCGCCGCCGCCGGCTACACCACCGCCGCCGCCACCGCCGACCGCGGTGCCGCCGCCACCGCCGTACCACGACCTGTACGTCGCTGGCGACTACATCATCTCGCCGAAGGTCTACAATCAGTTCAGCCCTGGCAACACGTCGAACGATAACAACGGCGGATTCTCCTACCGCATCCACGGTGCGGCGGAGTTCAATCTCCTCGGCATCCCCTGGATGCTCGAAGGCGATTACCGTCAGATCAACTACCCGCACAACTGCGCCGGGCTCGGCGATCCGAGTTGCTACGTGGAGAACGTCGGCAGCACGGGATCGTCGTACGTTCCTGCGTTCACGGTACGCGACTACGACCTCGATACGCGACTCGGCATTCGCGTGCTGAATCCGCGCATCTACGTTGGTGTCGGCTACATGTGGCGGACGAACAACTACGGCTATCCGCGAATGAACAACTGGGGATTCGGCATCGAAAAACTGCCGGACCTCGACCATCCGTGGAGCTGGTACGGCAGCGCCTGGTATTACCCGGACGTGAAGGGTGATCTAGGCCCGTACACCGTTGCGTACAACTATCTGAAGTACGACATCGGTGTATCCTACTCAATCATCAACACCCCGATCATGATCGAGGGCGGTTGGCTGGGCGAGAAGGGCTATCAACAGGATGACTCGCCGACGGGCGTGACCATCAACGGTCCGTACCTCGGTCTCGGCATCAAGTTCTAGCCGGTACCATCGCAGAGGCAAGAACCCCCGGAGCAATCCGGGGGTTCTCTTTTTATGTTGGCGTTGCAGTAGGCGTTGGCGCCGGCGTCTGCGGCTGCACGCACGGCGGCGTGATGACGTCCACCTTGGGCTGGCCTGGCGGCGTAGGCGTCGGGGTCTCCACCGGCGTCGGAACGGGCATGGGCGTCGGTATCAGTTGAGGATGGCGCGGATTCGACGTTGGGAGCGGCGTCGGACAAATTTGCGCGATCGCGAACCAATGCTCCGTAAATCCGCGTCCGACGTCGGCGCGAAGCAGCTTCGCAAAGTAGGACGCCGGATAGACGGCGATGACGTGCTGCATGTACGTCCACGCGCGCTGCTGCGCGTCCTGCGTGTAGATTTTACGCAGAACCTCGACCATCAGAAAATAGCTTCGCGCCAGTTGAGGATCGCCCGGGTAGCGGCGTTCCCACTCGCGCAGCGCCTCGTCTGCGAACGCAATGCGAGCGATGAGTCCGGGATTGGTTGTGTACGCGCCCGCTTCGATCGCGACGTCGCGCGCCGTGTTGTCGATTCCGAGGTAGCTCATTTTCATGCGGCCGAAGTACTCGTCGCCGGGAGCGGAGTGATGGAACTCCCAGCACTGCGCTCGTTGCCAACGGCTCGGCAAACGCGCGCACGGGTCGGAAGAACGGTATGCGGCTTTCGCGTGCTGACGTGAAGCGTGCGAGGGCTCATTCGGAGCGGCTGCAAGCGAAGCCGCACACAATGCAAAGAGAATGCCTGCGGCACAGAGCGGACGTTGCATGGTTCGAGATTCTTCGCTGCGACGTGCCGGGACCTGCGCCC
>JASHPC010000109.1 GCA_030038335.1 Vulcanimicrobiota bacterium | reverse complement strand
ATGCCGCTCGTTCAAGGCGGTGAAGTGCGATACTGGCTCGAGGACGGAACTGTTAAGCGCTGTCCGCTCGTGCGAGTCCATCTCGAGGAAGACACCGGCAAATCGACGCACGCGGGCTCGGGCGACGGGCGCATCGCCGGAAGCTCGTATTCGCTCGTCGACTTCAATCGCGCGGGCGTGCCGCTCATGGAGTGCGTCTCGGAGCCAGAGCTTCACAGCGCAGGCGATGCCGTCGCCTTCCTGATGGCGCTTCGTCGCACGCTTCTCACGCTCGGCGTGAGCGACGTCAAGATGTAAGAGGGCTCGTTGCGATGTGACGCAAACGTCTCGGTGCGCCTCATCGGCTCCTCGAAGCTCGGCACGAAGACCGAGATCAAGAACATGAACTCCTTTCGCTCGGTTCATCGCGCCATCGAGAGCGAGATCGAGCGACAGATCACGGTCATCGAGAGCGGCGGCCGCGTGGTCCAAGAGACGCGCGGCTGGGACGAGATTACGGGAACGACGATTCCGATGCGCAGCAAAGAACAGGCGCACGATTATCGATACTTCCCAGACCCAGATCTCGTTCCGCTCGAAATTTCGACGACGGATGTCGAGCGAATGCGGTCGGAGCTTCCGGAGCTTCCCTGGCAACGCTTCGACCGGTACACGCGCGAGTACGCGCTCAACGCGAAGCAGGCGACGCAACTCATCGATAATCCACCGCTCGCGCAATACTTCGACCGCGTGGTGGAGACGAGCGGCAATCCGCAGCAAAGCACGAACTTCGTGCTCGGCGAGCTCTCGCGACTCGCAAACGATAACGGCATAGCCGTCGCAGAGTCCCGCGTCTCGCCGGAGGGCGTCGCCGAACTCATCGCGCTCGTCGAATCGAGAACCGTCAACTCGAAGATCGCCAAAGAGCTCGTGGAGCGCATGTGGAACGGCGAAGCGTCGCCGAAGGCCATCGTCGAACGCGAGGGACTCGCACAGACGAGCGACGCCGGCGCGCTCGACAGGCTCGTCGAGGAAGTGCTCGGCGCGAACGGGAGCGTCGTCGCAGAGTATCACAATGGGAAAACGAACGTCATGGGATATCTCATCGGTCGCGTGATGCAGGCCTCGCGCGGGAAGGCCGACCCAAAGCTCGTCTCAGAGCTCGTCAAGAAGCGCCTCGGATAAGGGGTACGCCGTGCTCTGCGACGAGCAGACGCTCGAAGCACTTGAGTTTTCCAGAGTTCGAGACCGCGTCATTGCCGAAACGCGAACCGAGCGCGGGCGCCGGTACGCAGCGCAGATAGAGCCTTCGGGCGACTTCGACGTCGTGCGTCGAGAACAGGCGCGAACGGAAGCTGCTCGCGCGCTCCTCGCGTCCGCCGATCTACACGTCGGAAGCGCGATCGACACGGAACCGTACACGAGTGCAGCAGCGCAGGGAAGGACGCTCGCGCCGGGCGAGCTTCGCGCCATCGCGGCGGCACTAGCAAGCGCCGCAGCGGCTTTCCGCTCCGTGCGCGAGGACTTGGCGCTCCGCGAGCTGGTCACCGGGTACGGACGCCTCGACGATCTGCGAAATACCATCGAGCACGCCATTGACGAGCGCGGTGCAGTCCTCGACCGTGCGTCACCCGCTCTCAGCCGCATTCGTAAGAGCCTCAAACAAGCGCTCGACGAGAGCCGCGAGCGCGTTACGAACATCGTGCGTTCCGCGCGATACGCAAAGATCGTTCAAGACACCGTCGTCACTATACGAGAGGGCCGTCTCGTCGTTCCGATCAAGGCCGAGTTCGCAGGCGAGTTCCCGGGCATCGTTCACGACACGAGCGCGAGCGGGCAGACCTTCTTCGTCGAGCCACTAGCGGCGCTCGAGGCGAACAACCGCGTGCGCACGTTGCGAATCGAAGAGGAGCGCGAGGTCGATCGCATCCTGCGCGAGCTCTCGAAGGACATCGGTGAACGTGCCGGCGCAATTGAAGCGAACGTCGAGATGCTGGCGCACGTCGATCTCGTCATTGCGAAAGCGGCCGTCGGCGAAAGGATGCGCGCCGTGACGCCGGCGCTCGAGGAGTCGGCGTCGATCGACTTGCTCGCGGCGCGCCATCCGCTGTTGGAAGAAAAGGCGGTAGCGCAATCGGTGGCGCTCGACGAGCGCGCGTGCATCGTCGTCATCAGCGGACCGAACATGGGAGGCAAGTCCGTCGCGCTTAGGATGGTTGGACTTCTCGTGGCCATGACGTACGCCGGCTTGCAGATTCCGGCAAAAGACGGGACGCGCGTAGGGCGCTTCGCGCGCGTCATTGCCGACATAGGCGACGAACAGTCGACGGCGGCGAACGCGTCAACCTTCTCGGCGCATCTGGACCGCATGCGCGAGCTTATCGCAGCAGCCAACGAAGGACTGCTCTTTCTCGTCGATGAGATCGGCACCGGAACGGAGCCGTCGGCAGGCGCCGCGCTCGCCATCGCGACGTTGGAATACTTGCTGACGACTGGCGCGCGAGGCATCGTGACGACGCATTCGACGGAGCTGAAACTCTTTGCGCACGCGACCGAAGGCGTTGCGAACGCGAGCGTGCGCTTCGACCCGCAGACGTTCGCGCCCACCTACCACCTCGACGTCGGTTCGCCCGGCCAGTCGTTCACGTTCGCTCTTGCGGAGGCACGCGGCGTTCGCGACGACGTCGTGGCGCGTGCGGGTGCGCTGTTGGAATCGGGAGAACGCGAGTACGAACGGGCGCTCGAGGAACTGGCGCAGCGCAACGCTGCGCTCGAGGCGGAGAGAGAAGCGCTCGCGCGTCAGCGCAAAGTCGAAGCTGAGGAGAGCGCGGAACTCGCAGCGCGTGCCGATGCGCTGCGCATCGAGCACGAGCGCTTCGTGCAACGCGCTGAGGAACGCTTGCAGCGAGCATTGCGTGACTTCGTCGGCGAGTTGCAACGCCGAGCGCCCGAGACGCGCGGGCGCGCCCGGCTGACACCCGCGCAAAGCGCGCTCCTTTCGCGCACGCTCGACGCGATGCGCCAGGATCTCGGTGTCGGCCCGGAGTCGGCTTCGGAGACACCGCAGCGAAGCGTGAAGCTCGATCTGCCCTTGACGGGCATGCAGCGGAGGGAGAGCTCTTCTAGCCGTAGCGCACGCTTCGAAGCAGCGTCGAACGCTCGTTCCGAGCTCGACGTGCGCGGCAAACGCTACGTCGAGGCAGAGCCGCTCGTCGATCGGTGGCTCGATGAGGCGGTTCTCGCCGGAACCACCCAACTGCGACTCATTCACGGCAAGGGGACGGGAATGCTCGGTCGAGGTCTGCAGTCGTTTCTGCGCGATCATGCGGCCGTCGCGAGCGTGCGCTACGGCAACGAGGAGGAGGGTTCGCACGGCGTGACAATCATCGAAGTCAAAGGATGAGCACGCCGGATCATTTCGCAGACGCCGAGTATTTGCTCGACGGATTTGCGCATATCGAGACGCGCGACGAGTTTCGGGATCGGCTTCGACTCGGACGTCCCCTCAACGTCAAGCTCGGCATCGATCCGACGAGTCCCGACCTCCATCTGGGCTTCATGGTCGTTTTGCACGCCCTTCAACGATTCGCCGAGAGCGGACACCGCGTTACGCTCATCATCGGCGACTTCACGGCGCGCATCGGCGACCCGAGCGGTAAGAAGGTGACACGCCCGCAACTGACCGCCGAAGAGATCGAAGCCAACATGCAGACGTATCGCGAGCAGGCGTCGCGCGTGCTCGATCTCGAGCGAATTGCGATCCGCTACAACTCCGAGTGGCTCGGCGCGCTCTCGAGCACGGATTTCATCCGTCTTGCCGCAGAGACGACGGTTGCGCAGATGCTCGAGCGCAACGACTTTCGCGAGCGTTACGACTCGGGCGACCCCATCTCTCTGCATGAGTTGCTCTATCCGATTGCGATGGCGTACGACTCGGTCATGGTGGAGGCAGACGTCGAACTTGGCGGCGTCGATCAGCTTTTCAACTTGCTCATGGGGCGGCATTACCAACGGGAGAGCGGTCAGGCTCCGCAGATATGCGCGATGGTGCCGCTGCTCGTCGGGCTCGACGGCGTGCAGAAGATGAGCAAATCACTCGGCAACTACGTCGGTGTAACGGAGTCGCCGGAGACTCAGTTCGGGAAGCTGATGTCGATGCCGGACTCGCTGATTCCGACGTATGCGCGGTACGCGGCATTTCGCACCGAGAGCGCGTGTAAGGAGCTGCACCAAGCGCTCGACTCCGGCCGCGCGAAAGCGATGGACGAGAAGAAGGTGCTGGCTCAGGAGATCGTCGCACGGTATCATGGCGCCGATGCAGCCGCGCGATCGCGCGAGTTCTTCGAGCAAACGGTTCAGCGCAAGGAGGCTCCCGGCGAGATGCCGGAAGTCGTGTTGCCCGCGACACCGGTGCGTGTGGCGGACGTGCTCGTGCTCGCGAAGTTTGCACAGAGCCGTCGCGAAGCGGAGCGCCTCGTAGCGGGGAGAGGAGTTCGCGTCGACGGTGAGGTCGTCGGCGACTCGAAAGCGGCGTGGGAATGGACGTCGCCGGTCGTCTTGTCGGTCGGCTCCAGGAAGTTCGCGCGCGTACGACGCGCGTAGGCCCGCTGCTACCCGATGCGGCCACTCAGTTCGAGGAGCTCTTCGGGCTCGAACGCATACTCGCGCTTGCAATACTCACAACTCACCCGGGTAATCGCATTCTCGCGTGCCATTTCGCGGAGGTCGGCGACGCCAAGACCAACGAGCGCGGCTTCGACTTTCTCTCGCGAGCAGAGACAGGCAAACTGGACGTCGAGAAAGCGATGTTCGCGAAGCTCGACGTCAGGCGTCATGGAGCGCGCGAGCGTTTCTGAATCGGCGCCGGAAGCGACGAGCTGCGTTACCTGAGGCATTGCGAGTGCGCGACGTTCCAACTCGGCAACGGCGCGCTCGTCCGCGCCGGGCAGCACTTGCGCGAGCACGCCTCCGGCGGCGATGACGCCGCTTGGATTTGCCAGCACGCCGAGCGCAACGGCACTTGGAATCTGCTCCGATTGTACGAGATAGGCGGCGAGATCCTCGGCTATTTCACCGGAGACGAGCGGAACGATACCGCGATACGGCTGTCCGAGCTCGTACGTTTTCGTGACTTGCAGCGAACCTGCGCCCAATGCGCCGGCGACGTCGAACTTACCGCGCCCGTTGAGCGGCAGATCGACGTGAGGATTTCGCGCGTAACCCCGTACGCCGACGGTGCGCTCGTCGAGCAGCCACGAGTCGGCAAAGAGACCGCCGATCGGCCCTTCCGCAGCGATCTGGATCGATATCCGTTCCGGCCCCTTCAGGCCCGACGCAAACAGGACGGCACCGGCGACGAGCCGGCCGACCGCAGCCGTTACTACGGGCGCAAGATCGTGCCGGTCGCGAATTTCGCGTACCGCGTCCGTGACGGCCGCGCCGACGATTGCGATTCCGGCCGTTGGAGCGTAGAGGCTTGCGACGCCGTCGGGCATCGCGCCCTCTCGGCCGAGGGCGAAAGCTTTTCCTCCCAGAACGTCTGAGCGATGCGTGTGTTAGTGGTGCACGGACCGAACCTCAACTTGCTTGGCGAACGGCAGCCGGAGATTTACGGAACGCAGACGCTGGCAGAGATCGATGCCGCCCTCATGCAGGAAGCGAAGCATCTCGGCATCGAGTTGCGCACGACACAACACAACGCCGAGGGCGCAATCATCGACGCGTTGCACGCCGCGAGAGAAGAGTACGATGCCGTCATCATCAATCCGGGGGCATACGCACACTACTCCTACGCGATCGCCGATGCGATTGCATCGCTGAGAGTTCCGGTCGTCGAGGTGCACCTTTCGAATCTCGCCGCGCGTGAAACGCACCGGCGTACGAGCGTCACGGCGGGTTCGTGCAAGGGGTACGTTGCCGGATTCGGCGGCCGCTCGTACCTCATGGCACTGCGGGCCCTGCAAGAGATCGTGAAGAGTTGAAGCCGCTGCTCCGAGCGGGGAGGAAGCGTTGCCCTCCCTGCGTATAGAGTACCTCCCGTTGACGCGTAAGGAGAGATAGAAGATTGACGAAAGCGGATCTCGTTGATGTCGTCGCCGACGAAGGCGAGTTGTCGAAGCGCCAAGCCGGCCATATCGTCGATTTGATTCTCGACGAAATCAAGAACGCACTGAAGAAGGGCGATCGCGTCGCGCTGACGCCGTTCGGACACTTCGTGGTTCGATCGCGCAAGGCGCGCGAGGGGCGTAATCCCAAGACGGGCGACCGCATCAAGATCCCCGCGCGAAAAGTTCCGGCGTTCGTCGCCGGCAAGTCACTCAAAGACGCCGTCGGCGGCGCTCGCCGAAAGTAGACCCGGAGACTCGGCCTGCAAATAACGATTTTGCTTTGCGATTCGGCGCAGGCCGTCGGCGGAAAGCTCTACGTTCTCGGTGGCGGTTGGTCGATTACGGGGCCGCAACCGGCACCCATGGCAGTTGCCATGAAACTTTCCATTCCGTGGTCGGATGCGAACCGCCGGTTCAACGTAAAGCTGGCGCTCGTCGACGCGGATGGTCATCCGGTGCAGTTTCCCACAGGCCCCGAAGGCTCGCAACAGAGCGTTGAAGTTCCGTTCGCGTTCGAAGCGGGCCGTCCGGCTGGCTTGGTTCCGGGTACACCCCTAGACGGTTGCTTCGCGGTGAACTTTCCTCCGATGCCGCTCGCTCCAGGATCCCGCTACGAATGGCGCGTCGAGGTCGACGGTCGCTGTGAAGACACGTGGCGCGTACCGTTCTCCGTGCGCTCCGGCGATCCAAGCGGGTTCCCTCCCGCGTAACGCGAAACGTCGCGGCATCGGGCTGTAGCGAAGCTTGGTTATCGCGCTACACTGGGGGTGTAGAGATCGCTGGTTCGAATCCAGTCAGCCCGATATCGAATTCTCGCGCTAGTTTCCTAACGCTTTGAGAAGCACGCGCTTCGGTCTTTGACCGTCGAACTCGCCGTAATGCACTCCCACGAATGCGCTTCAAGTGCGCGTCCGCATTGTCTTCGCCTGTCAAATGATGACGATACTCGAGTTTGCGCGGCGCCAGTCGTAACGAGTATGATCCCATCGCTGAGGTCCGTGATGTCAGCGCGCGGCCTGGACCTCTTCGGGCGTCACGAGCGGGCCGTGATTTCCCCATGACGTTCGCTCGTGATCGATGACCGCGGCGATCTCTTCGTTCGATAGTTGGGAGAATGACGGCATCTGGGCCGCGAAATGCGTGCCGTTGATGGTTTTTCCCGACAGGCCGTGCAACAGAATCCGGATCTGCTGATTGCCGGGTCCGTTCACGACCGGGTCACCTGCCAACGCTGGGAACGTTCCGGGAACGCCGGTGCCGTCGGCGCCATGGCACGACTGGCAGTTTTGCGCGAACGCTTGCGCGCCTTGCGCCGCATAGTCGAAGCCCGCGACGTTCTTGCTGCCGAGCGCCGCTTGCGACGAGACGGGCGCCGGCGTCTGCGCTTGCGTCAGCGTCGCCGAAGCGTTTGCTGCGGCGAGCGCCGAGTTCGCGGCGTACGTGGGCGTGTCTCGAAACGCTGCCGGAACTGGGAAGTACTCGATGCCGTACCACGCGGCCCATGCGACGATTACTGCGAAGAAGACCCACGTCCAGACGGGAACGGGGCCCGCGGACTCCGCGCGCACCGGATCGAAGGGCTCTTCCGATCCGAACGCATTGACGTCGACCTCGATCGATCCGCGGACGCGCGAGCCGGCGCGCAATCCCGTGACGGTGATACCAGGCCCATTCGCAACCGTGAAGGGAATGATGCGGACGCCGGCATTGCCAAGCGCGTCGACGGCAACGATGCGGAGCGTGTGTTCGCCGTCTGAGAGCTTCGTCGTATCGAGCTGAAATCGTGCCGGCGCGCGATACTGCGCTATTGGCTTGTCGGCGTCGTCAACGTAGATGCTGATCGAATCGGCGTCGCCGATTCCGGAGTCGTCCGGGCCGCTCATCGGTCGTCTCTCAGAATCGTGCGTTTTGGATGATCCGGCTCCGTCTCACCCGGACGCGCGATCCAGTATGCAGCCGCGGCGATCGTGAAGACCGTTGCGATGGCTCCACCTGCGATGACGATCCATCCGAGAACACCGTTACCCGACATGGCCATGTCGTTCACGGCGTCTCGTGCGCTTTCTGCAAGGAGACTTGCTTGAGCGCCTCTAGATATGCGACCAGGTCGCGCGACTCTTCGGTCGTGACGACGGACTCACCGGGCGGCGCGTATCCCGGAGGAACGGGAACGACCTCGTCGCCCGACTGAGGGCGTTTCGTGAGGCGGAAGAGCCACGGGTACCGTGGCATGATCGAGTCACTGACGACGGCGCGCGGATCCCAAAGATGAATGTACTGCCAAACCTTGCTCGGTTGACGAGCACCGATGTTCGTGAGATCGGGACCGTTGCGGTGGTCGCCGAGAAGTTCGGGCGTCGAGTACGCGTAATCGCCGGCGACCGACGGGCGCCCAAAGACCAAGTCCTGGTGCAGAGGACGCACGACTTGCGAGTGGCAGTATGCGCAACCTTCGCTTACGTAAATGTCGCGCCCGCGCATCTCCGCTGCGGTGAACGGCTTCAAGCCCGGGACGGGCGGCGTGCCGGACAAGACGATGCCCGGAATTACGCCCATGACGACTGCGAGAAATCCGTACACGAGCGCGGAGACGATTGCCAGCGTGGCGACGTCGTTCATTCCGATGCGTCTCATGCCGCGGCACCTTCGGCCGCTGGAAGCGCCGTGGCGCGACGCGTCAT